>CAZBBQ010000172.1:0-4199 GCA_964489745.1 uncultured Desulfobacteraceae bacterium | reverse complement strand
GTGATCCTCAAGGCTTCTCAGAGATAGCCAGAATGGCGGGGTGATTAGATAAAATTCCCACAACGAACACATTAGATCTAAAAATGGATTTATATATTGAAGGACCAACTCCTTGAATTGAAAATCAGGGCTTTGAAAGAACTGGAATCAGTTGCTGAAAGGTCTGATATAGAAAAATTAACGCAGCGGTATCTTGGGAGAAAAGGTCTTCTCACTCTTCTTTTAAAAAGGTTGGCAGAGTTGCCAAAAGAAGAAAGACCTGTTTTTGGTAAGCTTGCTAACCAGGTAAAAGAAGACCTTCATAGAAAATTTAAGTCCGTATTTGATTCTCTCACTTCCAAAGCTGTAAAGCCAGAATCAGCTTTTGATGTAACACTTCCTGGTAGACGAATCCCATTAGGTCACCTCCATCCCATCACTACAACAACAGAAGAGATTTGTGCCATCTTTTCAAGGTTAGGTTTTAATGTTGTAGAAGGGCCGGAAGTGGAACTTGATTATTACAATTTTGAGGCCTTAAACATACCAAAGGATCATCCTGCCAGGGATATACAAGACACCTTCTATATATCTGATAAGGTGGTATTGAGAACCCATACCTCCCCAATACAGATCAGGATAATGGAAAGTAAATCCCCGCCAGTGAGTATAATAGCTCCGGGAAAGGTGTACCGCCCAGATTCAGATATCAGTCATACCCCAATGTTCCATCAGGTGGAAGGGCTATTGGTAGATAAAGGGATTTCCTTTGGCGATCTTAAGGGAACACTTACCACCTTTATCCATCAGATGTTTGCTCATGATACCAAACTTCGATTCAGAACAGGCTTTTTCCCTTTCACTGAACCCAGTGCAGAGGTTGATATTCAGTGCGTTATATGCAAAGGAGATGGTTGTCGAACCTGCTCTTATACCGGCTGGATAGAGATTCTTGGCTCTGGAATGGTAGACCCAGAGGTATTCAAGGCAGTAGGGTATGATCCAGAGACTATCTCTGGTTTCGCATTTGGTATGGGAGTTGAGAGGATAGCTATGCTAAAATCCGGCCTGGATGATATCAGGCTCTTTTTTGATAATGACATCAGGTTTTTACAGCAATTTTAAATTATCAATTATTACTCGGTAAAATAGTTATCCCCCCGTATCGTCAAATAGTGTAACATAAACCACGTAACCATATAATACACAAAGGATCATATATGAAGGTTAGCCTTAATTGGCTGAAAGAATTTGTAGAAATTGAACAGACACCAGCTGAAGTGGCTGAATTGCTCACTATGGCAGGCCTCGAGGTTGAAGGCCTCGAGCAGAAGGCTCAAAACCTCGATAATGTTAAGGTATCCAAAATCCTTGATATCAGACCCCATCCCCAGACTGATCGGCTCTCCATCTGTCAATTAGATGCTGGAAACGAGAGCGCATCTGTTGTCTGTGGCGCCACTAATATTCATAAAGGTGATTGTGTGCCTCTGGCCCCACCAGGCACGACACTTCCAGATGGCACACTTATCAAAGAGAGCACAATACGGAGTGAGCTATCGCAAGGAATGCTCTTGGCTGAAGATGAGATGGGCCTCACAGATGATCATTCCGGTATCATGATCCTCCCTGATAATCTTACGCCTGGTCAGTCCCTTACCGAAGCCATGGATCTGAAAGATTGGATCCTGGAGATCACCCTGACACCCAATCGGATCGACTGTGCATCTATACTGGGCATTGCCCGGGAGATAGGGGCCTTGCTTAGAAAAAAAGTTGCGATACCAGAAGTCCATTTTGAAGAGAGTGATATCGCTATTGAGGACCTCGCTGAGGTGACTGTCCTCGATACCATTGGTTGTCCTCGGTACACAGCTGGTTTAGTGGATCAGGTAAAAATTGGCCCATCTCCATTTTGGATGAGGTATAGGCTGCACGCTTCTGGAATACGATCTATTAATAATGTGGTTGATATTAGCAACTATGTTCTTATGGAGCTTGGGCAACCCTTGCATACCTTTGACTACCATCGCCTTGGGGACAGGAAAATAGTGGTAAAAAGGGCAGAAAACGGTCAGACCTTTACCACCTTAGATGAGCAAACCAGAGATCTGGATGATCAGACATTGATGATATGTGACGGGAAACGAGCAGTCGCCATAGCAGGAATAATGGGTGGCCTTAACTCAGAGATAACAGAAAACTCCGCTACTGTACTTGTAGAAAGCGCTTACTTTAATCCCACTATGATCCGCCGCTCCTCAAGAAAGCTTTCTCTGCCCACAGAAGCCTCGTATCGCTTTGAAAGGGGCATTGATATCGAGGGAACTGGCTTTGCCTTAAAGAGATCTCTTGAGCTCATAAAACAATTGGCTGGAGGAAATATTGCCAGGGGAATTATCGATTGTTACCCAGAACCATGGTCTTCTCCACAAATAACATTACGGGCAGACAGGGCTAATAAACTATTGGGAACTGCTATTGATATAAAAACAATGACTGAGTATCTCTCATCCCTTCATATGACTGTAAAGAGAGCTGACCAAAACAGAATCGAAGTGAGCCCACCGCCGTTCAGAGTAGATATAACCAGAGAGGCTGATTTGATTGAGGAGATTGCACGGTCAACCGGTTACCATAACATACCGGTTACCCTTCCACCTATCAGGGCAACGGAAGAGGATACTGCTGAATTTGTTCTGAGAGATAGGACAAAAAACATGTTGGTGGGCATGGGTTTCACAGAAATTATTACCTACAGCTTCATCTCGCCAAACTCTGCCGATATATTACAAGCGGAGCAGAATAGTAAACTACGATCCTTTATAAAACTCTTAAACCCTCTTTCCCAGGATCAATCTGTTATGAGGACTTCCCTTGTTCCTGGACTCGTCTCTACGGTGAGGCTCAACTCATTAAGGGGTCAAAATGATTTGCGGATCTTTGAATGGGGAAAGACATATATCAAAGGGGAAGAGGAGCTACCCCAGGAAAAAAAGGTTCTCGCTGTCTTAATCACTGGGATGGGGTCCACACAAGAATGGTATCAAAAAGCCCGAGAGGCTGATTTTTTTGATATCAAAGGCGTGACAGAAAATATCCTCGAAGAACTCGGTATTAAAAAGACAGAGTTTAAAAGAAATAACCCAAAGGAAGAATTTGATCCAAACGAATATGCCCGAATTTTCTCCTCCGGCTTTGAGATAGGCGCTATCGGGAAGGTCGCAAAAGAGGTTATGGAGGGCTATGGACTTGAAAAAAAGGCCTATATAGTTGAAATCTATATTGAAACCATTTTACCATTAATATCCTGGGCAATACAATTTAAACCTCTGGCAAAATTTCCATCAGTCAGGAGAGATATCTCTATTATACTTAATCGCTCTATAGAGACCGCCATGCTCATAAACATTGTTAAGGATATAGGAAAAGATCTTGTTGAATCCGTGAATATATTTGATATTTACCAAGGAAAACAGATTGCATCTCAAGAAAAGGCCTTGGCT
Source organism: uncultured Desulfobacteraceae bacterium (assembly GCA_964489745.1). GTDB lineage: Bacteria > Desulfobacterota > DSM-4660 > Desulfatiglandales > B25-G16 > B33-G16. The sequence continues at coordinate 714 of CAZBBQ010000172.1, read as the reverse complement.
TTAGGGGTTAATTACAGGTCAAAGCAAAGGACATTGACTGACGACGAGGTAAATACAATTCATGAGAAGGTAATAGGGGAAATTCGCAGACAGACAGGTGGAAGGTTAAGGGAGGGCCCAAAAAATGGAAATCCCGGATAACAAACGCTTTTTCAGGATTGGTGAGACGAGCCGTATAATTGGAGTAAAACCCTATGTTCTTCGCTACTGGGAAAAAGAATTTCAAATTATTCGACCTAAAAGGGCAGATTCAAAACAAAGGACCTATCAGCGCGAGGATATCGAAACTATCAGGGAAATAAAAAAACTCCTCTACGAAGAGAAGCTCACAATAGACGGCGCAAAGAAAAGGCTCAAGTCTGGAAAAAAGGTGAGCGCTGCCCCACCTGATCCGTTATTAAAGGAAATAAAAGAAGAACTGACACAAATCCTAAAAATGCTTCAATAATGTTCAAACGTCCAGCTTTCAACCCATAGACACCTGACATACCTGATAGAACACGACCAACCCCTATTTTCGTTATTACAGTTGTCAGATCTTCTGGTCCTCTCCATTAGTCCGAAGCCATCCAGACCAATCCAGTTCCTTTTCTCCCATATCTTTCGGATGACATTTTTTGTGAAATAGGATATACAGATTTAATTAGTTAATATGCATGTTCAGTGCGAATTGAATAGTGTCTCTTCAGCATCACATCACGAACCTGATCCAGT
>CAZBBQ010000171.1:0-4237 GCA_964489745.1 uncultured Desulfobacteraceae bacterium | reverse complement strand
TGGGCCTTGATCCCTCTGCTGCAAGAAATCCAAGAGACATTTGGTTACATACCAGAGGAATCGATCGAGCCTATTGCAGAGGCCCTGAATCTTTTCGCGAGTCAGGTGCAAGGGGTAATCTCCTTTTATGCTGGGCTATCCCTGAAGCCGAAAGGAAAATATGTGATAAGGGCATGTCGCGGCACGGCATGCCACGTCAAAGGGGGTAGAAGTATTCTGAGGTTTATGAAAAAGGAGCTTGGATTGGATGAGGGGGAAACCAGCCCTGATTATCAATTTACCCTTGAGACTGTGGCGTGTCTGGGCGCCTGTTTTCTTGCTCCTGCCATGATGGTGAACCGGACTTATTATGGAAAACTATCTCCACCCAAGGTAACCAGCATACTGGCAGAATACGGTAAAAAAAGGGAGAAAGACTGATACACATGGAAAAAATTTTATCTATAGGGGAATTTGAGTGGTATCGAAATAAGATTTGCGCCCTAGAGGATGTGGGAAAAACTCATATAGATGTCTGTATGACTGGTTGCCGTGCCTATGGTGCTGCTGAACTGAGAGATGCCCTTGAAGAGGAGGTAAAAAAACAGGGCCTTTCGAGTCAGGTTGAGATACGTTCCACCGGATGCCACGGAATTTGTGCGAAAGCGCCCGTAATGTATATCGATCCGTTGGGAGTCCAGTATCAGGAGGTCAATCCTGAAGATGCAGCAGAGATCGTTGACCTCACATTAAAGAAAAATCAGTTGATTGATCACCTTGCTTATAGAGATGCCCTCACAGGAAATCCTATTTATTATCGCGACCAGATCCCTTTTTATAAAAAGCAGGTGAAAAGGGTGCTGGCCAATTGCGGAAGAATCGATCCCACAAGGATTGATCATTATATTGCCAATGGCGGATATCAGGCTATTGTGAAGGCGCTGTCTAAAATGACACCGATGCAGGTAATCGATGATGTCACTGCGGCCAAACTAAGGGGCAGGGGTGGTGCCGGTTTTCCTACAGGAGTGAAATGGAAATTCGCCCGTCAGGCCGAAGGAAACCCGAAATATATTATATGCAATGCGGACGAGGGTGATCCAGGTGCCTTTATGGATCGCGCAGTTTTGGAAGGTGATCCACATGCAGTAATCGAAGGCATGCTCATTGGAGCCTATGCTATCGGAGCAGAGTATGGCTACATTTATGTTCGAGAAGAATACCCCATTGCCGTTGAACACCTGAAACTCGCGTTAGAACAGATGAAAGAGCTGGGTCTTTTAGGGGAAAACATCCTTGGATGCGGTTTTAATTTTGATATTTTTCTCAAAATGGGCGCAGGTGCCTTTGTCTGTGGTGAAGAAACAGCCCTCATGGCCTCTATTGAGGGAGGGCGGGGAATGCCCAGTGCCAGACCACCTTTCCCGGCTCAAGCGGGACTCAATGGCAAACCTACTAACATTAATAATGTAGAAACCTGGGCCAATATTCCATTGATTATAAAAAATGGCGTGGAATGGTATACCCAGGTGGGCACAGAGAAGAGTAAAGGGACAAAAATCTTTTCCCTTGCTGGCAAGGTCAACAACACCGGCTTAGTGGAAGTCCCAATAGGTGCGGCAATAAGGGAGGTGGTTTTTGATATTGGCGGCGGTATCCCAAAGGGAAGGCAATTCAAGGCGGTCCAGATGGGAGGACCATCGGGCGGCTGTGTACCTACTCAATATCTGAATCTGCCCATTGATTATGACACCCTTCAGCGTATCGGGGCCATCATGGGTTCAGGTGGTATGGTTGTGATGGATGAAAATAACTGCATGGTGGAAATTGCTCGCTTTTTCTTGAGCTTTACCCAGTCGGAATCCTGTGGGAAATGCGCTCCCTGTCGGCTGGGGACCACCCAGCTGCTGGAAATTTTAACACGGATTACACAGGGAAGAGGCAGGATAGAGGATATTCAAGCCATTAGGGAATTAGGGGAAACCATTATAGCCTCATCCCTCTGTGGTCTCGGGCAAACTGCTCCCAAGCCCGCTCTCTCCACCCTCAAATATTTTATAAAGGAATATGAGGATCATATACTGGAGCACCGATGTGCCGGGGCCACATGTGATGCAATGGTCATCTCCGCCTGCCAACATGCGTGCCCGGCAGGGATTGATGTGCCCAATTATGTGGCTGCCATTGCCGCTGATAAGTATGAAAAAGCAGTCGATATTATCAGAGAGAGAAATCCTTTTCCCGCTGTATGTGGTCGGATCTGTATCCATCCCTGTGAATTAAAATGCCGGAGAGGTGAATTGGATGAACCGGTTGCGATCCGCTCCCTCAAGCGATTTGCCTCAGACTGGTATTTTGATCATATAGGAATGCCAAAAGAGCCGTTTCCGGTGACCAAGGATCAGAAGGTAGCTGTGGTGGGTGCAGGTCCAGCAGGCTTAACCTGTGCCTACTTTCTGGCGAAAATGGGATACAGTGTGACTGTATTTGAGTCTCAATCCGTGGCTGGAGGCATGCTGGGAATTACAATTCCGGAATTTCGTCTTCCCCGCAAGGTGATTCAAGAAGAGGTCGCCTACATCGAAAGCTGTGGTGTCAAGATCAGGTACAACTCACCCATTGATGCCCAACATACCGTGGATGACCTTTTCAAAGAAGGGTATCGCTCCGTATTTATTGGTGCAGGAGCCCAGGCCAGCAAGAGGATCAATATTCCTGGAGAAGAAGAAGGCTTAGTCGGCCTTCACTACGGCCTTCAATTTTTAACAGACATCAGGAGCGGTAAGGAAATACAGCTAAAAGGAAAGGTAGTTGTCTTGGGAGGAGGCAATGTTGCCATTGACGTAGCGAGAACCGCCCTCAGGGTGGGTGCCCAGGACGTTCAAATATTCTATCGAAGGACAAAAGAGGAAATGCCTGCATGGGAGAAAGACATTGAAGAGGCCATTGAAGAGGGAATCGTTATCAATCCTTTATGGGCGCCCAAGCAGATCATACATCACGGTGACACAATCACAGGCATTGAGTTTATGCGTAGCATGACGGTGTTTGATGAAGAGGGACATTCTTCTCTAAAAACTAACGAGGAGGTGACCCAAATGGTGAAGGCCGAGACTATCATTATTTCCATCGGCCAGGCACCTGACATCTCTTTTCTCTCCAAAGACAGCCAGCTTGAAAGGGCCCTATGGGGCAGTCTCGTGGTAAACGAAAACACTCTATCTACCAATATCTCAGGTGTTTTTGCAGGGGGAGATTTTACCACAGGCCCCAGTATTGTCATAAATGCTATCGCCTCAGGCAGAAGAGCGGCCCTCGCAATAGATAAATACCTTAAAGGAGAAAAAGGAAGGGTAGAGATTGTGGATGAAAAGACTGTGATGAAGGAGGATATCGGTCTGGCCTTGGATGAGGAAACACAAGAGGAAAAGCCAAGGATAAAAATTCAGCTTGAGAAGCCAGAAGAGAGGGTACGGGACTTCAGAGAGGTAGAGAAAGGATTCTCCAAGGAGGAGGCCTATCTGGAGGCAATGAGATGCCTGAGGTGTGACTTAGAGGAAAAATAGGAGCAAAGCTATGATCAGATCTATCACCAAACAAAAACCAGCCGAAGAGATTGACCGCCTTCTCAACGGTCTGGGAAGGATTTTTATCATCGGGTGCGGCACATGCACCACCCTGACTCGGACAGGAGGGGAACCTGAAGTGAGGGTCATGAGAGACAGATTATCCGGTCAAGGAAAGCTGGTTACCGGAACAATGATATTACCGGTGGCATGCGACAATCTGACAGGAGAGGCCCTCAACGAATATGGCCAGCAGATCGAACAGGCCGATGTCCTGTTGATTATGACCTGCGCCTTTGGGGTGCAAACCATCGCACGGCAGTTACAAAAAATGGTTGTCCCTGCCCTGGATACCCTATTTATCGGAAAAGAGAACGGTATTGGTCAATTTGATGAAATATGTACTCAGTGCGGTACCTGCGTCTTGGGGGAGACAGGGGGAATTTGCCCGGTCACCTCATGCCATAAGGGGCTCGTTAATGGTCCTTGCGGGGGCACAAACAATGGTAAATGCGAAATCGATTCGGAGAAGGATTGTGCGTGGACCTTGATTTATAACCGGTTGAAAGACCTGGGCCGTCTCGATTTAATGAGAACATTACAGAAACCGCGAAATCATCAAGGAGAACCCTCACCAGGGAAAATAATCCTGGAGCCTTCGTCTCAATCGGCCTCAGGCCAGTAGTATCTAT
>CAZBBQ010000170.1:0-4259 GCA_964489745.1 uncultured Desulfobacteraceae bacterium | reverse complement strand
AGTGTTTCTGTGAGATGCACAAAAAACCTATTTTTCATCACCGAGATAATCAGCAAACAGTCCCCTGCTGTGCTCATCTTCATGGCAGTAAACACACAGATTTTCCCAGTTAGAACCATCAGAGGGATTATTGCTGTGATTGCCATCTTTATGGTGTACAGTGAGCAGATGCCTGTTTTTGTAAGTAAATTCCCTTCCGCATTTAGCGCAGATAAGTCCGTGAATTTTAAGTGAGCGTTCTCTGTAACTGTTGGCTGCGGAATCTTTTTTTCTTGTCTCCCTAAGCAAATCCTCAAAAGATTTATTATTACCCATCTTTTTAGCTCCTGATCTTTTCTGCACATTGTAACTCCTGTCTCTCATTCTCCCTCCTAAGTACATGAAGGTTCAAATGGTGAGCTACTTCGTGCAGAGGTTACGGGCAAAAATGCAACAAATCCCTGAAACGCTTTCAGGATTGATGGCTATGAGTATATTATCGCCCTGTTTCGAGCTGCGGCATAATAAGTACATCGATCCGCCGGTTGATAGCGCGACCTTCTTCCGTCTTGTTGGATGCCAAGGGTTGTTGAGATCCGTAGCCGATGGCAGAAATCCTCCCATATGTAATGGTACCATTTGCCACAAGATATTCGCGAACAGCTTCTGCTCGACCTTGAGATAAGCGCTCGTTTAGTTCGTCTGATCCAACGCTGTCCGTGTGTCCTTCAATGACAACATTTGGCTGACCAAAAGTACGGATAGCTTTCTGAATTTTGCTGAGTAGTGCGTAATTGTTTGGCACGATAACTTCCTTGCCAACAGGAAATTGCATGGCCCTTAAACGTATTACCAGTTGATTGCCCTGTTTATAAACTTTCGCTTCAGTCGGCTTAAAGTAGCCTCTCACATTATTGTAAAATTCATTAAACCGCCTTTCCGCTGCCAATCTGTTATTTGAAGCCTGTTCCTTTCTGATCACTCTTTCCAAGGAGGAAATTCGTTGCTCCATGTCCTGTATTTCTGCTTGGAGGACCTTTTCTTTCCTAATCATGAATTGATAGTCTTCCTGCAGCGTGGTAACCGAGTCAAGAATGTTTTTTACCTGTGTCTCGAAATTTTCATCACGGATATCGGTCGCAGAAAGTCTTTTTGTCATCTTATGGAGCATTGCTTCGAACCAAAGTGTGATATCCTCGGGGTGCATTGTTTTGATCTTCTCACTCTGTCGCATCACTTGATGAAGGCGACGAGCCTGAAAGAGCGCCTCACTCGCATGTTCGTCAATCTTTTTCTTTTCGTAACGGTGTTCGGAGATAAATGCATCAACATCACTCAACTTATTTTGCGCAACTGTGAACATCTTTGGCGCGATTTTTTTTGCACCCCTCTTTTTTGCTTCATTGATCAGCTTGCTAACCTCTACAAGGATGCCTTTAATTGCTCGCAACTCAAGCCTGTCAAAAGCTCTGATGACTTTTCCCCTATTCTTTAGGGCCCAAGGCAGATTGTTTTTCTCGATCGCTTTTGTAAGTTCGAGGAATTGTTCATCCGCTTCAGCATAATCCTCTTTAAAGTTGCTGACTCCCGCAGACTGAGCACGCTCGCGAGCTTTGATAACATCGGGCAGCGCAGCTCTTACTCGTTTACCCGTGTCTTCAGCACGCTGGAGTTGCGCCCGTCCATAGTTGATCTTCTGTAAAAATTCAGAAGGCTTCTCTCCAGACTTCAGTCCTTTCTTGGCATCAAAAAGTGATGCCTTGGCCTTACCAAACCACCATGGTGAAAAGACATCCAGCTGATTCATTCTCGCATTGGCGATGTCCTGGTCCAAGCGGTTCACTTGCTCTATGGGATCTTCTGACATAGTAATTGGCGCCACCTGCAGCTTGCTCGCTGCGCAGGCACCCAGAAAACACACTGTGGCTGTGAGCACTGCCATGATTCCAATTTTCTTACTAATCAACATCTTCTTCCTCCTTTTACGTAACGTGAGTAATATATCCATCTCTATCAAATTTAAAGATCAAGCGCCAGAAAAAACAGGGTATGTTATATACTGAAATTACTGTAATCTTACTACGTATAGTAGTTGTAATCATCAAAAAAATCGGATAGAATCTCTTACACAAGTCTGGCAAGCCGAAAGTTTTCAAGGTAGAGGCCTTACCGTAAAGATAACAAATCATTTCAGCGAGCCCATAAACCTGCACCGCTAAGGGTTGATCATCATGCAGAGCAGTAAGGTTTTGCAATATCTTGAAGATCTTGCGTTTCAATTGGGGATTGAGATTGTCAATGAAAAATTGGGAGGGACAGATTTTTACGCTAAGGGAGGCCTCTGTAAAGTCAAGGGGGCCTATAAGATTTTTATGGACCCTACTGAGCCAATACAAGTCCAAATAGACATCTTAGCCCGGTCATTGTCTTCCTTCCACACAGAGGAAGTCTATCTTCTCCCTTTTATCAGAGAGATCCTGGAAAAGGCCCAAAAGTCCTAACAGTGAGACTGCCTATTGCTATTTTAATTGTGGTGAATCCATAGCGGATTCCAAAAAATCCCATTTTGGCGGTTTTCATACATTTGAATTCAATAAAATCAGCGATTTACAAAGCTAAGTGATTCGATTCGCAAATACTATACTGTATTTGAATGAATATAATCTTGGCGATTGTCTTCGACCCTGAGCCTTTCGGCTCAGCCGAAGTCTAAATAAATACGTCACCGAGTTTATGAATCGAGGGGCTAAGGGTTGAGAGCTTCATGTTTTTTGACAGTCTCAAGGCTCATCTGTAATGAAAATATGTGGATTGTGAGCGTTAAGTTTGGTAAGAAAGATATATTTTTTGAACAAAGAGGCTAATTGTACTATACGTGTATTTTACTCACACAGCATAAAAGGCTTCTTTGTGTGCAGATTACTTATGTTTTGTTTCGTAAAAACTTTTTTTCTGCTGGGATAGATAGTCAAAATTGCTGTATAACTTTTTACGATAAAAAAAGGAGGGTACAATGAAGATCTATGTAGGAAGTTTATCCTACAAGGTCACCGAAGAGGACCTTAAAAAGGAGTTTGAGGGCTTTGGGCAGGTAGAATCCGTCAATATTATTAAGGACAGGTACAGCGGAGAGTCAAGAGGATTTGGATTTGTTGAGATGCCCAATAAAGATGAAGCCCAACCTGCTATTGAAGGCCTGAATGGGAGGGAGTTGAAGGGGAGGAAGATTAGCGTGAATGAGGCTCGCCCTCGCTCTGAAGGTTTCCGTGGTGGAGGAAGACGGGGTGGTGGTCGGCGCTAATAGCCAGCGGTACTATGAAAAATACCGTAATAATAAAACGTTCCTGATCAATCAAATAACTATAATAAATTCTTTTTTATCCCACATGAGGAGAAAGGAAAAGGATCAATAGCCCAAAGAAGCCATGGAGAGTATTCTTCATGAGGGGTATCACTCACAAAAGATGGAAAGCAAAATTTTGTCAAACACACCACGAATTCTTTTATTTCTCATCATTCTTTATGACGACACAGAAATATAATAAGCCTGTCATTGTCCTCGATGTGGGAAAAGTTCTTGTGGACTATGACCCCACAGTGGTTGCTAAGGGGCTTTCAAAGAGGTGCGGAAGAGAGGTAGGTCTTCCGCAGGCCGATGATCTATACAGGCTTTTCTTTCCGGTATATGTGGGCACGCAGTCATGGAGGGATGTACTCCAAACAATCAATAGGGCGCTTGGTTTTTCTCTTGAGTCTCAGGAATGGCTCGAGCTCTGGTGTCGTATCTTTACCGGCGAGGTAGCCGGGATGAGGGAAGTGCTCGCTGAACTCAAGAGCGAGTTTTGTCTTGTGGGGCTCAGCAATATAGATGAGGCACATTGGACATTCATGCTCAAAAAATTCCCCATCTTTAAACTTCTTGACGGGTGGGTAGTTTCCTATTCAGAGGGGGTGGCAAAACCGGATCCCGCGATCTACCGAGTGCTCATGAGTCGTTACTGCGATGGCCAGTTGCCCGTTTTCTATACCGACGATAATCCGCGATACGTTGAAGCAGCTCGGCGTCTGGACTGGGAGGCTGAGGTGTTTACTGATGCAGTACACTTTAAAGAGCAAATCAGAAAGCGTCGTACGGATCCCCTAAAGAGCCTGTTATGATTTCTTATGGTCTTTTTCTCAAGAATACATCCGTGCCCTCCATAATTCCCATTATTTCTCGACTGCTCTGACATACATTTGCTGTTATTGCAGGCACATATCGCTTCCATACACCATCTGGC
>CAZBBQ010000169.1:2483-4269 GCA_964489745.1 uncultured Desulfobacteraceae bacterium | reverse complement strand
GGTGTAAAGAATGGAAAAAAAAGAATATAAAAAAAAGTATTTAAACTTAAAAATACTAAAAAGCATCCAGGAATATTTAAAGTCAGATGATAACGACCATACTGCTGTATTCCCTATTAGGGTACCCGATGAGTTGATTTACCAGACATTAAAATCAAAGGGAGCCAAAAATGCTGACACCACAATTCACCATATATTTAAATTGGGTCTCAGCATATGGAGTGAAAAACAATATAGTACTGTTTTTGGCTCTCAGCAAAGCCTTGAAGAATTTATCGAACTAGTAAAAGAGCAGAATAAGGAAGATAAATAAATTATACAATACCCCTTTTGCCTTACTTTATGTCTACCTTCTCCGAATAACACCTATTAAAGATTTACGCTGGTATACCTTGCTTTCATCCCATTATACAGGCTTCCCAATTTCTCTACATCTATTAAGATTGACCATGACTCTGGCAGCTCTTTCAGGTGTGGGGAAATTGACAAGAATGTTAGCTTTTTCAAACTGTTTTATTTGCTTATCCCATATTCCAGGTGGGGCTGAAAGGCAGGTGATAAGAGGTTTTTTCTGCTTCATGTTTTTTAATAAAAATGACAGGCTTTTAATAGAATCAACATTGGCAGAGGCAAACATCATAAACAAAAGTATGCCTTCTACATTTTTATCTCGAATAACCGCATCTAAAATGCCAACAAGTGCTTCTGAGTTATACCAAGCTGGGCCCATATCTACTGGGTTTGTTCTTAAAGCCAGTGGGGGCAAGATTTCGTTTATTGTATTCTGAGTTTCCTCATTAAAGGAAACTATAGCAAGATCATGTATCTGACATATATCAGCGGCAGCTATTCCAGGACCAGCCTGAGAGGAAAGTATAGCCACAGAAGAAGCCTTTGGTAGAGGCGATACATCCAAAGCCTTCGCTGTATCTAATAGGTCTTCAACGCTATTCACCGTCAGTATGCCTGCCTGGCTAAATGCTCCTGAATAAATCTCCCCTCTTCCGGCTATAGATCCTGTATGTGAATGAGACGCCCTATTTCCTATATCTCCCAACCCTGTTTTATAGGCAATAATCGGTTTCTTACCGCCATAGGTCTTGGCAGTATCTATCAGTTCTTTTGGATTATCAATACCCTCCATATAAATAGCTATCACATTTGTATCTGGATCCTGCATCAAATAATCAACCATCTGGGCAAAATCTACATTGAGTCGGTTCCCAATTCCTACTATCTTGCTAAAGCCTATACCATCCCTTAGTGCCATAAAAGATATGAGATGGCACATTCCTCCGCTCTGGCTTATAAGTCCAATGCCACCTTTTTCTAACAAAGAAAACTCAGGTGTGAATGAGGCATTGAGGTGACTATGCAAATTTATCATCCCAAAGGTATTAGGGCCGATGACGGGCACATGAGGTTTGTTTACAATCTTTGCAAGTTGCTCATGAAGATCTGCGCCTCTTGGATCATCAATCTCCTTAAACCCTGCTGTAATAAGAACGATGGCCTTAACACCTTTTGCTAAACATTCTTTAAAGATAGCCGGAACCATCTTTGCTGGTAGTACTACTATGGCCAGGTCTATCTCATATGGACTTTCCGATATGGAAGGAAAAGCCTTTAGGCCCATAATTTCTATTAAGCCAGGATTGATGGGTATAATTTCGCCTGGGAAGTTCCCCTCAGTCAGGCTCTTCATCACATGAAATCCAAGTTTGGTTTCCTTTTCAGATGCGCCTATAACTGCAACTGACTTCGGGTTAAAAAGGATATTCATATT
>CAZBBQ010000169.1:0-2383 GCA_964489745.1 uncultured Desulfobacteraceae bacterium | reverse complement strand
AGGAGAGACAATGACCATGCAGCCAGCTCAAGGGTCGGATATATCATTATCCTCTTTTTGGACTCAAATTTTAGGCTAATCTCTTCAGAATTTGGCCCATAAAGCCATGCAACTACCGGTTTTGGGGGCAATTCCTCTACTGCCTTATTCAGGGACTTGGAAACATCGAGAAATGAAAACTCTGGTAGCTTGGGAGCAATTGCTATGCATATAACAGCATCCACCTGTGGGTCATTCATGACTGCCTTGAGCGCGACTGAATATGCCTTTTGCGTACCGTGCTTCATAACTGCTGGCCATATGTCAAGAGGATTTCCAAGAGGCATCCAATCAGGAGAGAGTTTAGCCACCTCCTGAATAGTCTCATGAGAAAGGTTAGTAAGCTTGAGATTATATCTTTCCAATGAATCGCTGACCATAATACCAGCCGCTCCACTGTAAGTGATTACAGCGATCCTATTTCCTTTTAGAGCAGGAAGATTAAGCAAGGTCTTAACTGCATACGTCATCTGCTCACCTTCTTCCAAAAATATTACACCAGCCTGTTTTAAGGAAGCCTTGTATACCTGATAATTTCCAGCCATGGTGCCGCTATGGGATATAGCCGCCTTGGCCCCTGTTTCGCTGCTGCCGGTTTTAAGTATAATAATCGGCTTTTTCTTGACTACTTTTTTAGCCAGGGAAAGAAACTCCTTTCCCTTAGTTAAACCTTCCATATGAATGGCGATGATCCTTATATCAGAATCGTTCCCTAAATACTTGAGTGCCTCATAAAATCCGATATCACAGGCATTACCGATATCAATACCCTTGCCTATCGTTCCGCTAAATTTCTGAGCCCCTACAAAAAAGATGCCTGATTGACATATCAAACCAACCGGCGTTCTCTCTTTAGATAGAGACATGAATGAAGTGGTAAAGTTGTTGAAGTTATTAATTACTCCAAGGGTATTAGGGCCAAGAACCCTAATCCCGTCTCTTTTTGCAATCTCTGTTATTTTCCGCTGTATCTCTTTTCCCTTGTTGTTTGCATCTGCAAAGCCCTGATTCACTATAATTACAGCCTTTACATGAACTGCAACACAATCTTTAAGGATAGTCACTGTATCTTCCCGGGGAGCACTTATAACCGCGAGATCTATTTTTTCCTTCACTGCTCTTACGTTCGGGTATGCTTTTTTACCGAGAATCGTATCTGCCTTTGGATTAATCGGATAAATTTTTCCAGAAAAACCAAATTCAATCATATTTTCCATTAGATTAAAAGATCCTGGACCACTCTTTCGAGTTATACCGATAAGCGCTACACTTTCAGGTTCCATAAAGTTTTTCATTAAAACCTCTCTTATTAACTAAGCATTCAACTCCCAACAAAACAACGTTAATGAAGATCAGAATCAAACTTATTCCTATAATGTCTTAAAGAGAAAGCCAAGGCCTTCAATGCATCATCTGGTTCTGTAAATATGGGAAAATCTGTCATCTTTTTCATTGTAAACCACTCGTATGAATCTGATATGAGACACAGAGCGACCGGTTTTTCATAACGTACCGACAATTCCTTAGCTGAAAGTATAAGATTTTTAGTAGCAATTTCATCGATGCCAGGGAGGTATGAATGTGAAAATAGAATTCCGTCAATCTCCTTTTCCTGCAATGCTCGTTCCAAAACATCTCTGTAGAAGTCAAGATTGAAAACATCTCCAAGATCAAGGGGGTTGGTCATTCGTATCACCCCAGCCCGTGCACCTTGTCTCACGTGGCTAAGAAAACTTTTAGAAAATGGGATAATCCTGAAGCCATGCCGTTGAACTGCATCCGCTGCCATTACCGCACTTCCGCCTGAACGGGATATAACTGCTAAATTTGCTCCCTTTATCAATGGGAGATTAAATATCTTAAAGGCGTTCATCAGTTCTTGAAGAGTAAAAACTCTATGTATGCCAGCCTGGCTCAAGGCCGATGATGTAACCTCATCATTGCCAGCAAGGGCTGCGGTATGAAATCTGGCAATCTGATTGCTTGCCGTATTGGTATTTGATTTTAAAACAATAACTGGTTTCTTGGTTGAACGTGCCAAATCCATTAAGCGTCGCCCGTTAGAGACACTCTCAAGATATAATCCAATAGTCTTTGTCTCTGGATCAGATAGCAGGAATTCAAGGTAATCATTCTCGTTTAAATCGAGCTTATTCCCAATGCTTACGAGCTTTGAAAAGCCTATGTTTTCACAGGAAGAAAGCCGGACACTGTAGTTTACTATCCCTCCACTTTGCGCCACGAATGATATGGGGCCGGATTTTATCCTTTTTTGATCAAGGGGTACAAAGGGAAGGACCAGACCATTTTCCAAATTGATAATGCTAATACAGTTTGGCCCTAC
>CAZBBQ010000168.1:0-4289 GCA_964489745.1 uncultured Desulfobacteraceae bacterium | reverse complement strand
AGCTCAGGAGAGAAAGGTTGGCTCATTATTGGTTGTGGAAAAAGATGGACAATTGATAGGTATTGTAACGACAAATGATTTTTTTTATAAGATTGCCAACCCAACTCTTGGCATTGGTATGCCTGGTACACGTGTTGAGGTAATGAGTAAAACTGATAAACCCATACTTGAAGATATATGTAAAGCAACAAACACGAAGGGTATGAAAATTTTGACCCTTCATATGATATCTTCCACTGAAATAGGAGGCAAGGATATAGTTGTTCAAGTGGATACCGAGAATGTGGATAAACTGGTTAAGGAATTAAAGGATAAAGATTATGAAGTTCTTGTAAGAAAACGATAGAATTACAACGATCATCGCAGATACAATACAGATATGTTGAGACGCTTTCAATAATGAAGCTTGATCTTCGTTTTTTGCACTGAGCTGCCCTTACAGGTAATTCTATCATTTTAATAGTTCATTTCACGTAAATAAAGGGTCTTTGTAAAGACCCTTTTTTTGATTGTTACGTTGTTTGTTTGAGACAATTAGTTTTTCAAGGTTTACTATAACGATCCCTGACATTATAAGATAAAGTAACGCAAACTTGCAATAAGGACAGATTTATACGTAAATACAGGCATGATGGAATGGTATGAACCAAGAGATTTCAAAGAATGGGCAAGAAGACTGTTTGCCATACGGCATTTAGTATTAATTCTATTTATTCTCGGTATTTTTATATCAGAGTTGAGGTTCGACTGGTTTGAGAAAACAGTTGGATCCTACCTTGTTACAACAAATTCCAACCGACCTGAATCCGGGGCAATTTGGGAAATAGGTCATCGAACTATAACGGCTCGACAGACACTTGACCAGATTGTCACTGACCGTCAAATTTTAAAGCGTGAGGCACGCGGAGCCACCACGTTTACTCAGATGACATCACATATTTTACCCGACAAGGGTATTATGCTATCTTCCGAGGACTTCAGAAAAATATATCTCACCTTTCCTCAGGCAATAGCTCAAAAAATTGCCTCACCCTTTGAGATCCTCAGGCTTTTCAGCGATGGATCCTGGGTTCGGACCTACCTTGAAAAAACAGGTGCTAATCTCAAAATATATCTTTTGAATGCTCACAATCGGGTGTTAAGAGAATTAGAAATTCATTCAGATTTGATACAATATATTAAAAGAGTTGAGATGGCGCTGGCAGGTACGCTTGAAAATTTACCAAGCTTTGAAAATCGCATCTATTCTGCTGACCGATTTTTTGCAGCGCTGGGATCCTTGCCTCAAGAAGATCTGAGGAGCGTAGTTTCGCAGCCAGAAATGCTTTTGAGCATGCCGGGCCATATAATCAGGGTGGGTATTTCAGATGAAGCCGTATCAGGGTTTATTGAACTCGGTTTTGAAATCGAAGACGGTACGGGGCGTAAGGTGATTTTGTTGCAGGGCCGTGAGTGGGCTGTGTGGGCGCTACGATCGTATCTGGAAGAAAAAGAGTTAGAACCGAATATCAACGTGAAAAGTCAAAATAACCGGATGTGATAATGATACATACTGCAATCATTATACGTATCTTCCGTATCGTTTTTTATGCAGCACTGGCTCTGTCGAGCTTTGCAGCTCTTGCTGGCATAGGTGTGTTTTTTGTGGCAGTGAAAGATTTGCCACGTGTGCCTGAGCCATTGATCCGAATTATAGAAACTCCCCCTACGGAGATCTATGCAGCTACCGGTGAAAGGATTATGGTTATCGGAGGCCGTGAATCTATTCCATTGAGCAGGGTCTCACAGCATTTTATTCAGGCGGTTGTAGCAACTGAAGATCACCGTTTTTGGGATCACCATGGCATTGATAAGCTCCGAACATTAAAAGCTCTCTGGATAACATTATTTAGGCCAGGACAGGTTCAGGGCGCCTCAACTATCACGCAACAACTTTCCAAGAATCTTTTCTTCAGTTTTAAGCGAAAATATATGAGAAAATTTCGTGAGTTGCTGGTAGCCTTGCAAATCGAATATCAATACAGCAAACGTGAGATCCTTGAAGCGTATATTAATCAGATTCCCATTGGTGTGGGGGCGCATGGAATTGAACAGGGGGCCAGAACATTTTTTGGTAAGCCGGCCTTGGAATTGACATTAGCAGAATCCGCCCTGTTGGCAGGTCTTCCTAAATCACCGACACGCTATAATCCATATATTCATTATGGTCGCGCCAAGAAGCGTCAGCGGGTTGTCTTATTAAGAATGGTGGCAGTTGGATACATCACTCAGGACATGGCGGATCGTGCCTCATATGATGCATTACATCTTCAGAAGCTTCCAGCCAGGGCACGCACAGGAAGCTATTTTCTCGATAATGTCGTGAAAAGTCTTGAAGAGCGATATGGGCCAAACGTTGTCCATCATGGAGGACTGAAGGTTACCACAACAATTGATCCCCAACTCCAATCCCAAGCGATAAAATCACTACAAAAGGGATTGATAGAGCTTGATAAAATGATGGGTGTTCATACAAAGAACAATGAGAGTAGCGGTGAGAAGGTTGTCCTTCCACAGGGTGCGCTGGTGGCGGTTGAAACAAACTCTGGAGCTATCAAAGCATTAGTTGGGGGAAGCGACTATTCTGAGACGGAATATAACCGTGCAGTTGAGAATAAACGCTTGCCTGGATCAGGTTTTAAACCCTTTCTCTATTACACCGCTCTTGAAAAGTTGGATATAAATCCTGCGACTGTGTTTATTGACCAGGCTGTAACGATTCCGGTAATTGGGGCAAAAGACTGGTCTCCCAGGAATTTTGGGCTGAAACATGAGGGGCCTATGATTTTAAAAAAGGCACTTATGAAATCTGTCAACTCCATTGCCGCTCAGCTGGTAGAAAAAACTGGTCCCGAAGAAGTTATCAGGACTGCACGCCGTTGCGGGGTAAAAAGCCATTTAGAGCCAGTTTATTCTGTTGCCCTGGGGACATCCGGCGTTAGTCCTCTGGAGATGGCTTCTTCCTTTGCCACCTTTGCCACTGGCGGGGTGAGGCATGAGGCCTATTGGATATCAAGGGTTGAAGATGCGCTCGGCAGGGTATTGGAAGAACATATTGTGAGTGGGAAACGATCTCTCGATGCGAGCTTGGTATATCAAGTCGTGGATATGATGTGTGGCATTGTAAATGAAGGTACAGGTTCTATTGTGAGGCGCCTTGGATTTGATTTACCAGCAGCTGGCAAGACCGGCACCACAGATGGTTATTATGATGCCTGGTTTACTGGGTTTACTCCAACGCTGAGCACATCGGTCTGGGTGGGCTATGATAAGGGAGAAGGGCTGTGGGATACACAAGGCAATGGCATTACCGGAGGCCGTGGTGCTGCCCCAATATGGGCTGATTTTATGATCAAGGCGACAGATGGTGAACCGCATAGGGAATTTGCCATTCCCTCTGGTATACGATTTGAAAAGGTAGACCCAATTACTGGATATAAAGCGAATGATTCAACGCTCAATCCAGTAAGAATAGCATTGGATGAAGGTCAAAAGGTATACGAGAATATTCTTCAAGATGAAACGCTCAATGATTCAACAATATTATTTCCTTCATGGGCACCCAATGTACCCTGAGAACTAATGCCATGCACATATTTGATCAATTTTTTATAGGTGCCCTATGTTTTATAGCTTGAGACACATATCTCTTCGTATTTGGGCCACAGTTCTCCTGGGAGGGCTGATAAATCTTTTGATTTTACCGGTATTTCATCCTCACATAGGGCTCGACTGGTCTTTTATGCCAGCATTGGTAATCATGATAGTGGTCTTTATGGCAGTTGGTTGGTTTTCGAACCGGTTAGGTCTTAGCGCTGTTAAGCGTTTGATCAGGGAAGCTACTACATGGGAAAGGGTTGGTGCATACCGTGGAGCTGAAGAGGTATTTAACAAAGCTGCTGCTGTCTTGGATAGCTTCCTTCTCTCCCCTCTTGTAAAAAGGAAAGAATCCGCAAAACTTGCTGCTCGCCTCGCTCGTTTCTACCTTGCCCGAACTGATAAAAATCATTCCTCTGAAACCTTTATAATCGCTTATCTCAAATCTCATCCTGAAGATCAGGAGGTAGCAGAGCACTGGTTGCAACAAATTGAAAGCCATGGTGGGCTTAAAACAGATCACTATGAGCTTGCCTTCCGAATAGGGAATGCTCAACCCAAAAACACAACAATCCAACATTTACTCGCACGGTTTTATCTGTCAGAGGGCCGAACTGATTTCCCTGCTCTTCAAACGTACCGACAGGTTTTGA
>CAZBBQ010000167.1:0-4342 GCA_964489745.1 uncultured Desulfobacteraceae bacterium | reverse complement strand
GGATAATCTGGCCCCAGTTCTTGTAATATCCAGCTACACATCCTTTTTATCATCTCTGGGCTGTCTACATATCCAGGAACAACAAGGGTGGTCATTTCAAACCAGATCCCTTTTTCATGGAGCAGTTTTAATGTAGTAAGTACTGGTTGAAGCCTTCCGCCATTAAGCCTTCTGTATATATCATCGTCGAAAGACTTGAGATTTACATTTGCACCATCTAAATATCGGGCAAGATCCTCCAATGGCCTTTTGTTTATATAACCATTTGAAACCCACACATTTTTTATACCTTCTTCTCTTGCAAGTCTTGCTGTATCATACATATACTCATAATACGAAACAGGTTCTGAATACGTATAAGCAATAGAGGGAATGCCCTTTTCTTTGGTAATCCTAACAACATCAGATGGAAAGAGGTCGTGGTGATTGAGCTCTTCAGGTTTTCTCTGAGAAATCTCCCAGTTCTGACAGTTAAGACATCTAAAATTACATCCAGCAGCAGCGATAGAAAATACATCCGTGGCAGGATAGAAATGATTGAGGGGCTTCTTCTCAATGGGGTCGATATGCACGGCACATGGGTTACCATATGCAAGGGAGTAAAGTTTTCCTCCAATGTTTACCTTTGACCTGCACACACTCCTGTCTCCAGGGGTTAAATAACACCTATTTGGACATACCATACACTGAACATCTCTCCCATTTGTTGTATAGTGGAAGCCCTCGATTGACCACTTCCACAGGCTCTTCGGGGCATCTCCTTTAAAGATATGCCCTCTAATATCTGCCCTTTCCTCTTTATTGTTTTTGGGCCAGAAACAGTGTGCATCTGTTGCTATAAGGAAAGACAAAATCCCTATCTCTTTTAAAAACTCTTTTCTGCCTATATATCGCTTCATTTCTGCTAATGTCTGTTGAGGGTTCGTAATAGCCTGTTGGTTTAAATCATATGATTATTGAGCTGATTTCTAATTACATCCTATCATATTTCATTGTTATTTTTAAAAAGCAGGTAACTGACAACATGCCACTGACATTATAATAATGCTAAACTTTCAAAATAACGATCATGCTTACAATTTTTATCAATATCATTGCAATAATAGCTGCCTGAATACCAAAAAGAGGAATTAGCAAGGTTCCAATTGCAAGTGTGCCAGCACCAGCGCCTATAAGATCTGCAGCAAAGAGGCCAGCAGCAGGACTCCTCTCCGCTCCTATTATCTCTGCTGCAACAGGAAACTCAAGTCCGCATAGCAGTGAGAAGGCAAACCCATAGAGCAGAAAGACAAATTCAGGGATCATGGAATGATAGCAATTTACCCAGATCAAATACGTCAAAAGCAAAAGGATCATCCCGACTTCCGCTTGTATAAGCATGCCTTTACCTCTTTTTTTCCATCTATTTCCAAGTATAGCACCTGGTAAAAGACCAAGCAAGAAAGAGGTAATTACAACGCCTACCTTTAAATAGATATATCCATATAGTATCTGAAAGGAAAATAAAATTAACATTTCCACGCCCATGGAAACAAATCCAGTTGAAAAAAGAACATATTCTTCTTTTCTGATTAAAAATATGTAGCACACAAGAAGCCCGAAGAGGCTTGCAAGAAACCAGTGAGGTGATGTCCCGTATTTTTTGAACCACTCATTGAACATTATGTTTATCACTCTCGGCTGAAAGTCAGTATTAATAAACTCATCTGGATTAATGGATTCATTAAAAAATGCTATTCTTTCCTTTGTGACATTACCGTAATAAAAGCCGTCAATATAGGATGTGGTAATGGATTTTTTTCTCAATTTAAGAGGAATATTAGTGGAAAGAGTTTTATCGCTTGCAAGGAAATAGATTTCCTCTCCCGGAATGAGGAGAACAGTATGAAAATATTTTTTAAGGGTGTTAAAAATTGAGGATAATTTTTTGATCCTTACATCTGATAGATAATTAGGATTTGCAATGAGTGAAAAAGAGAGGATGCCATCTTCCTTTAAAATCTTTTTGATGCGAGCAAAAAACTCACTCGTATAAAATCGGTTTATCTGAAAGGTATCAGGTTCTGGCAGATCAAGTAGTATTGCTGAATACTGTTTATTACTATCGGTTATATATCTTCTTCCATCTGCAGGTATGATAGTAACGTGTGCGTGAGGAGATAAAAGACCAAATTGCCTTGCCACGTTAATCAATACAGGATCTAACTCTACATAATCTATGTGGCGAGGGGAGTATTTTAAGATCTCAGTCAATGTTTCATCCATTCCCCCACTCACCAGCAAAACATCGTCTACTGTATCAAGCTGGCAGAGGGGATAATGGACCTTTTCTTCGGCAGCCGTTATGTTGAATGCGGAAAAGGTGGGTGTTCCAGATTCCCACAATGTATACTCTTCTTTTTCTTTGGTTAACACTATCCTCCCATAGGGCGACTCCTGGTAACTTACTATATTCAGGCCATACTGATTATAAAGGGTAGAAAGTTCGAATCTTTTTTCAAAGGCAAACGCAAAAAAGAGAGCAACGGATAACAATGCCACAAAAAAAAGGAGATATCTTTTTAAAGAAATAATAAGGGCAAGAGAAACAAGGATGAGAAGGAAGGAGGTAACAGCTATTATCTTAAAGGGGCTAAGATAGTATACCAACACAAAACTAAATAAAACACCACCCGTAATATCGCCGATGTTGTCAGTAATGTATAATTCCCCTACTGTAAATTCTGTGTCCATTGTCTTAATAATACTAAGTGAGTAGGGAAGTATAAATCCTATCAGGAATGCATATGGGGCACTAAAGGTGAGAATGAAAAAGAAAATAGGATACAACCCGGGAGATTCTCCATGAATAAAGATGAAGTCTCTGAAAAGCCTTATTGCAATTATCTGAATCAAAGGAAAAAACGCTGTTACTAAGGCAATAACAGAATAGAGGGTAATCGACTTTTTGGAAAAAAATTTTGCCGCGAGAGAGCCAATCCCACTTACCATCAGCCAGCAGAAAAGCACAAGCGAGATTGTGATCTCATTGCCAGAGAATTGTGAAAGGAATTCTCGTACTGTAATTATTTGAACAGCTATAGAGGATATTCCTGTTCCAATAACAGATATAATGATTAGATTGGTAAGGTTCATGGAAATGACAAATACCAACATTCGAATGTCAAACTAAATCCTTCCTGATGCGGCCCTTGGGCTGTGGCACTTACCCTGTTAAATTTCCGCTCTTCAGAGCGTGACCCATGTGAAAATTTAACAGGGCAAATTTGGGCTTTGAACTTTGGTCTTTGGTATTCTAACTATCCATTCCTTTTTAAAATATTTTTCTTGAGTTCTCCTGATAAAAAAATCGATAATTTCTTTTATTGCAACTCGTTCTCTTCAAATGCCTGAACCTGGTAGGTAGATATGTGGAGTTTCTCTTTTTTCCAGCTATCAGGTGAGAGTCCTGCTTTCAAACAAAGATGTGATAAAAACTCTTCCCTCTCAGAAAGTTGTTCCCAAACCTGAGGGAGAAAAGTAGCCTCGTAAAATCCCTTTTTTATAATTACTCCATCTATTCCCGGCCTCAATTTTTTTAAAAGCTCTTCTGCATCGGTATAGAAAAGCTCTTCAGGGGATGTAAGAATGCTTATCTCAATCTCTATTCTTTCAAATTCTTCTTTGGTTAAAGGATGAAATCTGGGGTCTTTAAATGCTGCATTAATAGCATTTTCTTTTATCCCCTCAATTAATGCCTCTCGAGGTATAATATGCCCGATACATCCTCGTAAGTTATCCTCTATAGTAACAGTGACAAAGGTACCAAGTCTTTCTTGAAATTTCTCTGGTATTTCCTTCCAGTTAATTTGGGGCTCCTCTATATTGCCTAACCTATTTTTTATAGTTTCTCTGGCCACCCCTAAAAGATGCTTTCCCTCATCCTCAGATAGCCATTTTGTTGTATCCATTTTCTCATCCCCCTTTTTGGTAATAACTGGTGTTTTGCCTTCCTTTATTAGCTTTTTCTCATTATTTTTACTATATAATGCCTCAAGGCCAAGAAGCAAAAACAATAGAATAAGAAGAGTAAAAGATAGGAGTTTTTTATTCAGTATTTTACAAGGCATGGAAATCTATTTTGACTACATTCGTTAATTACATTTACTGGTTTAAAAAATCAACTCATCAAACGAATAAAACAAATATTGAATATCTTGTACCATTTTAATAAATCTGTCAAAATCATTTTTAACTTTTGGCTCTATAACATTTGAGAAAGACTATGGATAAAAAGAAAAGGAATTCAGGAATGTTGATACCAACAATAGTGATGGCATTTCTTGCAGGTATTCTTTTAGCC
>CAZBBQ010000166.1:0-4343 GCA_964489745.1 uncultured Desulfobacteraceae bacterium | reverse complement strand
GCCCCTCTTTTCTTGATTAAAATCTCTGCAAAAAAAGTCTACAAGTTTTGATTTTACGGTTACGTATAATGTGTCGGTAATCAGCTATATAACAGAATCCGGTGTGCTTGCATTTTTTTCACGTAATTGGTTAAGCCTAAAATAGATATTTCCCAAGGCCATTAACTCTGTATGGGTACCCTGCTCAGCAATATGCCCATGATGCATAACAAGAATTCTGTCCGCCTGCTGAATGGTTGATGGTCTGTGGGCAACAATAAGGGTAGTTTGCCTTCTTGAAAGGGTAAAAATAGATTCTTGAATCAAACGCTCTGTCTCAGGATCAACACTGGAGGTGGCCTCATCCAAAATGAGAAGAGTTGGATTATAGGCCAATGCCCTGCTCAGGGCCAGAAGCTGTCTTTGACCACCGGAGAGGGTCATACCCCCTTCTTTTACCTCATGATCAAAACCCTCTGAAAGACGCATTATGTAATCATAGGCATTTGCCTGTCTGGAAACCTCTTTAAGAACTTCTTGTGGTATCTTTGTATCTCCCAGGGATATGTTTTCTGCAATACTGCCGGTAAAAATAAAAACATCCTGCATAACGAGGCCTATGTGGGAATGGAGCTCCTCTATTCCCCATTCTCTAATATCAAGGCCATCCAAAAGAATCTCTCCTGTTTCAAATTCATGCAATCTCTCAATAAGATTGATTATAGTCGTCTTTCCTGACCCTGTTATGCCAACGAGGGCAACCACCTGACCTGGCTTAATCTCAAAGGAAACATCGGTGAGGACCGGGAAGCCCTTCTCATAGGCAAAAGAGACGTTTTTTAATTGAAGATGACCTTCAGCCTTAACCGGTCTCTGAGGCATCTCTGGTTCCTGAATTACCTCCTTTTGATCCATAAGCGCGAATATTCGCTCCATCGAGGCCATGGCAGATTGCATTATATTGTATTTTTCTGAAATATCCCTGATTGGCTTAAAAAACATCTGGATATACCCGATAAAGGCCACAAGAGAGCCCAGAGTGAGCTGTTCTGATATAACTTTTCCCCCTCCATACCAGAGCAGGAGCCCTATGCCTACAGAGGAAAAAACCTCCATGGAAGGCATAAATACAGCAAAAATCTTGATCTGCCTCATGCTTGCACGGTAATTTTTTTCGTTAAGATCTTTTAAGCGTCCGAGCTGCATTTTTTCTTGGACAAAAAGCTGAATAATGCGAATTCCAGAGATTCTCTCCTGCAGAAACGCATTGATTGCAGCAATGTGTTTTCTTATTTCCCGGAATATCTCTCGTGCCTGCCTGCTAAAAAATAATGTCAAGCCAAATACAAAGGGCAGAAGAATAAAGGAGATTAACGCTAAGCGCCAGTTGAGATGTACCAAGACTACTACAATACCTGTAAGGAGAAATATGTCCTTAAACACCGTGATAAGAACCGATTTGAACATTTCATTTAAATTTTCGATGTCATTTGTTGCTCTGGTAACCAGTCTTCCTACTGGATTTCGGTCAAAAAATCGAATGGACTGCCCCTGAATCCGGGCAAAAAGCGCCATTCTCATATCCTGCATCATATTCTGCCCGCATTTCTCTAAAAGATAATATTCCCAATAATTCAAAAGGGAAGACCCGCCGATCAATAAAAGCAAAAATATCCCAATGAGCAATACCCCGTTAAGGTCTCTATGTCTTAATTTTATGAGTGTATCGTACGGGACATTCTTGAATGCCTTAACAGGTATATAACAATAAGGACCTTCACCTTGTATGGCCTTTTTATGAGTAAACAACCTGTGTTGATCACGTTTCTCGACAGAAATCCTATAAAATCGTTCCCTGGAAATTATCTCCTGCTCCTGATAGTGTTTAAGATCCACAGGGTCAATTTGTTTGAGCTTTGAGCTTGAGAGAAACCCCAATCCGGTTTCTTTGGTCGTTTCTACAATATGGCCATATTTCTCCTCAAGCTCCTCTGCCGAGTCAGCAGACAGCATCCTTTGGTTAACTGGATACCAGAATGACAATATATACTTGTCTATGGCAATCTTGGGAAGATAGGGGATAGAAAGATCAAACAGGGTGATTGCAAGCGTTAAGAGTAAAGCGAGAAAAAGAATTTTCTTATAAGGCCGTGCATAGGGAATTAACCTTTTTAAAAGACCTATATTGTACGGCTTGCCAAGCTTGCCTTCTTCCATATATCCATAGTCAAAATGCACTGCTATCTTCCTTTTTCATAAACATTCACCGCTGCTTCCTTTGCGTCTTTGCGGTGGATTATTACTCCTCTCCCAATTCCTCACTCAACTGCTGTCTTTGATACAACCTCGTATATTCTTTTCCTGCTGTCAGAAGGGTAGTGTGATCGCCTTCTTCTACCAATTGACCATCCTTAAGCACAAATATGACATCTGCTTTCCTAATCGTTGAAAGCCTATGAGAAACAATAATATTCGTTTTCCCCTGCCTCATTTCAAGGATACGGTTTAATGCGGTAGCTTCAGTCCTGGTGTCTACCTGTGAAAGGGCATCATCTAAAATCAGAATTGGGGGATTGGAAACAAGAGCCCTTGCTATAGTCAGCCTCTGTCTCTGACCTCCTGATAACGTTATCCCTCTTTCTCCTAAAACGGAGTGAATGCCCTTGGGAAAAGAATTGATATCGACTGCCAATTGAGAAACCTCAAGAATATTTCTCATGAGATCCTCGCCCACTCCCTCTCGACCAAAGATTATATTGTTAAAGATGGTATCAGAAAAAATATGGGTCTCCTGAGTAACAAAACCAATAGACCCCCTTAAATGTTTTAGGTCTCTATCATGGATAGGAATTTCATCAATCTGCACCATATTTCTTTCCGTCTCAATAAGCCTGGGTATTATTTGAAGGAGCGTGCTCTTGCCTGACCCTACTCCGCCTACAATTGCTGCTGTTTGTCCGGCCTCTATCCTGAGATCGATATCTTTCAGGGCAGGAATCTCTTCGTTTGGATAGCAAAATGTTACACGCCTGAGACACACCTCGCCTTGAATAATTCCTGTAGATGGATTTGTTGTTGTATTGGTAATCTCCGGAACCTCATCTAATATACCATTTATCCTTCTCATAGATGCAGAGCCTCTCTGGATCAAGTTCGTAACCCAACCAAGTGCCATCATAGGCCATGTGAGAAGATTGAGATAACTAATAAAGGCTACAAAGTCACCAGTGGTAATACTCCCCAAAATAGTCAGCCGTCCCCCAATCCAAATAACGACAGCGAGCCCAAGATTAGTAAATAATGTCATCATCGGGAAAAATATGGCGAGAGTTGTGGCAAGATTAAGATTATTGGAAAGATATTTCTCTCCCTTACTTTTTACTCTGCTATATCCCCATGCTTGGCGATTATAGACCTTAATAACCCTGATTCCGGCCAACACCTCCCTCACTGACTCTGTTAATTCAGAGAATGTCTGTTGTACTTGCTTAAATTCCCTTCCCATTTTGCGCGTAATAATAAGGGTAAAATAGAAGATAAAAGGTGTGGGTACGAGGGCAATGAGGGTTAATTTTATGTCTATATACAACATAAACCCAATCGTGGCCAGGCCAAGCACAACTCCATCGGTAAGGGCCACTAATCCCATACCTGCAGCCATCCTCACAGCATCAATATCATTGACAGCACGTGCCATCAAGTCACCTGTCTTTGTTCTCCAGTAAAAGGAAACGGAAAGTGTCTGCAGATGTTTGTAAATTCTATTTCTTAAGGCCCTTTCCACCTTCCTGGAGTGACCCAATACGAAATACCGCCAGATGTATCGAAAGATTGCCATAGTAACTGCAATTCCCGCTATTATCAGTGCGTACTTGATGAGCAGCCCAGAACTCGCCTGGCCAACAGTTAAAGAATCTATTGATTTTTTAATAATTCTGGGGATAAAAAGCTGAAGCGTGTCTACAAATAAGAGGCTGGAGAGTCCAATAATCAGGGCTATCCGGTTCTGGATAAAATAGGTTGTAAGGGGTTTAAAGTCTTTTAGCATGCTGTCTCATCCCGCACCATTATACATGGTAAATAATTACAATAGCCTCTTAATATATAAGAAGACGGTAAAGATTTTCAACCTAAACGTGATTTCTTTTAAAAAACACTTATTCTCTCTATAACGCGCTATAGCCCAGACATGAGCCTGGGCTATAATAAAGCAGTGAGCCAAAGGATTAGTGCCGCACTTGAATAGCATTCCCTCGGTTGTGAATACGACAATCACATCCCTTATCAAACGGCAGAATGTATGACAGTCAACTTACCTTGAATACCTTCCCATTAATTGACCTTCAGTCAAAATATGCCCTTCC
>CAZBBQ010000165.1:1815-4351 GCA_964489745.1 uncultured Desulfobacteraceae bacterium | reverse complement strand
ACCAATTTGATATCTGAAAGCTGGGTTTCGTAAATAGACGTACGATTACAATATAAAGCATTCAATACATCTAAACTGAGAGCGATTGTTGACTTTGACAGGGATGGCGAAGCATCGGGCGAGATGTACTAAGCACAATATATTATGAATTGTTACTCTCTTTCTTTGAATTTCTTGTTATCAATTTTGATTGACCCCGTTGCGATTTTCAATTATAATTTCCTAACGTTAAATCATTTTTCCTCAGTTATTTGTGCCCGTGTAGGGTAACTCGCATACAGAAACCTCAAATAGAACGCTCTCCAACTCCTAATAGAACTTGCTACCATAATGATTTTCCCATAAAAAAGGAGAAATGTAGAAGGACTGAAGAGAACTAAGAAGGAAAATACGCGTATGAAGGCGCAGCGATATTATTCCCTTTTTGTTTGCATTGCTATGGCAAGTCCTTTTTTGCTTTTAGGGTGTGCCTCGGTGATTTCTCAAAGGGCATTAAATGAGGTTGATCAAACTCTTATCTTTGAGCAGCTGTTAGAAAATCCTGAAGCTCACAAGGGGAAAATTGTGCTTTTGGGGGGCACTATCATTGAGACACAAAACTTTTCTGACAGAACTCTCATTGTTGTCCTTCAACGCCCTCTCGGCTTTAGAAAAAAGCCGATAGCTGAGGATGTCTCACGAGGGAGATTTATCATGTATACCCTCGGCTTTCTCGACCCAGCCATTTATCGTCACGGAAGGAAAATCACTGTGGCAGGATCAGTTATGGGAAGGGAGGTACGTCCTCTGGGTAAGATAGAGTATAGCTATCCTGTCGTTGAAAAAAAAGAATTCTATCTCTGGCCGTTAGAAGAGACCCCTGGAACAGGACCACGGGTGCATTTTGGTGTGGGGATAGGGATTTGGCATTAGAGGACCACGGTGGTGTGATGGCAAGACTCACTCTTTTTATAGCAGTCGTTGTCTTTGTATCCGGCTGTGCCCATGTTATGTCAAAAGACATCCTGCAAAAGGTAAACTCGGAGGTTACCTTTGCGGAACTGCAGAAGGCTCCGCAGACCTATCGAGAAAAGGTGGTTCTTTTTGGAGGGGTTATTGTCAAGACAGTGAACAAAAACAATGGAACACTCTTAGAAGTCTATCAGACCGAGATAAATCGTAGGGGTAAACCCATAAAGCTTGATATATCTGGGGGGCGCTTCCTGGCGCACTGGAAGGGGTTTCTGGACAGCGAAATCTATCAAAAGGGAAGAAAGGTTACCATTGTCGGGGTTGTGAAGGGCGAGGAGATGATACGGTTGGGGGAGATTGACTATCGTTGCCCCTATCTCGTGGTCAAGGACATTCACCTCTGGGAGAAAGAACAACCGCAAGAATATATGCCATACTCTTATTATCCATGGTATCCCTGGTGGTATCCATGGTACCCCTCTCATCCAGCATATCGCAGATAAGATTCATTGTGACTTTTCCCATACCCAGGCTTTATAGTACCATATGTATAGTGTGACAAAAATAACATGTAAAAAATGAGAACCATTTTTAGAAAAAAGGAGAAGACAATGAAAGAAGAGGCGAAAAAATTAATTGAGATGGTCAAAAAAGGTATACCTGATAAGGAAATAATGAAGGAGTTAGGTATTCAAACAGGAACTTCTTTAAAGAGGATGTATTACGATGCATTGGTCGAAGCCGGAAAGATTAAGGATATTTTAATAGAAAAGAATGTTGATAAGGAAAAAACTGTGCGCATCACCAAGAGAGGAACGATTCTTCTCGGTAAGACACTGTTGTTAGAAAAATTTGGTTACAAGGAAGGAGATAGATTTACAGTGTCAAAAAGGAAAGACAGCATCACCCTTAGAAAAGAGAAGGAAGAAGTTCTTTCCAACCCCCCAGAGTAGTATATCTACACAGCAATAGCTTATTTGGAGGCCTATAGGTTCTCAGTTCATTTCTGGGCACTGGTTAACCATTCTAAGAGAGCTTTAACCATCGTCTCCTGCTCCTGGTTAACCAACTTGAACACCACACCGATTCCTTGTGGGGTGACCCTGGCAACTTCGCCGATAATTTTGATATATTTCTGGTGATTGGGCAGTGGAAAGGCCAGTGAAACCTCCTGTCCGGAAGTAAATGGCATATGGGTTTCGATAAATACCCCACCAGCGCTTACGTTTTGGATGTAGTCCCTGTAGACACGATCCTCAGTAGAGTAATCAGCAACCATGAAGAATGGTTCCCTTTCATGTTTCCTTCTGCCTGTAGAGAGCCTCTCCCTCAACTCTTTTAAGAGGGCCAGTTGCTCGTCTTCAGGCATACTTTTGATCAATTCAAACAAACGGGCCGTAGTTCTGGATTCGTTCATTATGGTCTCCTCATCATTGTCTGTGTCTTCTGTGGGAATTTTTCGTTTCCCGTTATCTTTACAATGCGGATAATTGTTTTCTTATGCTCACCCGTGAGATGGGTGTAGCCTTCAACATTCGCACTGAGGATGGCAGTGAGTTTCCGTTTAAAGCCCTCGGTGGTTATG
>CAZBBQ010000165.1:0-1715 GCA_964489745.1 uncultured Desulfobacteraceae bacterium | reverse complement strand
TTGTTATGATATTTGAATACTATTTAAGAAGATGAAAATTGCCAGCTTTAATACCAATGGAATAAGGGCCCGGCTTTCTATTATTACGCAATGGTTAGAAAGGGAGGAGCCGGATGTATTATGTATCCAGGAGACAAAG
The DNA here is from genome assembly GCA_964489745.1 of uncultured Desulfobacteraceae bacterium. Lineage (GTDB taxonomy): Bacteria > Desulfobacterota > DSM-4660 > Desulfatiglandales > B25-G16 > B33-G16. The sequence goes on along the minus strand of CAZBBQ010000165.1, from coordinate 1,576 downwards.
GTGCAGGATAAGGATTTCCCCAGAGAGGCCTTTGAGGATTTAGACTATCACTGCACCTTTTGGGGACAAAAGTCCTATAATGGGGTTGCCATACTGAGCAAAAGACCACCAGAAAAGGTATCCTTTGGATTTGGCGATGGAGATGAAGCAGAAGAGCCAAGAATGATAACTGCCTATATCAAGAATATACCCATTATAAATACCTACGTGCCTCAGGGAACCGCACCCGATTCAGAGAAATTTGCGTATAAACTTACATGGTTTCAACGTCTTCATGGTTATTTTTCACGTCACTTTCATTCGATAGAGCCTCTTTTATGGGCGGGGGATTTTAATGTGGCTCCAGAACCAATAGATGTACATGACCACAAAGGCCTTTTAGGAAGTATCGGATTTCATCCTGATGAACACAAGGCTCTCTCACGCGTTAAAGCATGGGGGTTTGTTGATGTCTTTCGCTTGCACCACCCTGATGAAAAGGCCTATACCTTCTGGGACTACAGAATTCCTTATGCGGTGCGCCGTGGTCTTGGGTGGAGGATTGATCATATCTGGGCCACACCAAGCCTGGCAGAAAAATCAAAAAGGACATGGATTGATGTTGCTTCAAGAAAATTAGAGAAGCCATCAGATCATACCTTTATTGTAGCTGAATTCGATGTATGATCAATCCCCAGTTTGACGCTCATGTTCGCTCTCTCCGATTGTTCAAGCTTTCGAAGATCTCTACCTGCCCTGTGAACGGGAAACACCGTACTTATGAGGAATAAAAAGGCTTTACTAAATAATTCTAACAGGTTATTTTTCAAGCGTGAAAATTTGAAGAACCATTTTCAAAATAACTAAGGAGCGATCGATGACTCAGATAACCGAAGGAGTGTATTTCATTCAAGGGCAAGACGAAATGATTCCAGACTCACATACCTATGTGGTGGGAAAGCCAGACTCCCAGGATCTTTCAATTATTGACCCAGGGCTTATGGGAAAAGGAAGTTATAAGATACAGTCTATACTGAATATGGGAATTGAGCTTAAGGCAATTGCGAGGATTATCATGACCCATACCCACTTAGATCATATTGGCTGTCTTGCTGAAATCAAAGAACAGATTCCCTGGGCAGAACTATGGGTGCATGATACAGAGGCAGATCCTCTGGAGAAAGGCGATGAGAGGACTGTCTATGGTATGGAAATGTTTCAAAATATGTGTATGATGCAATATAGCCTTAAACCAGGTAATTTTACATTTTATGTTGATAGAAGGCTTCAGGGTGGCGAAAGCCTGGATATTGGCGGAATGACATGGGAGGTATTGCACATCCCCGGACATTCCCCTGGTAGCATAGGCCTCTACAATCGGATAGAGAAAATCCTCATCCCCGGTGATGTAGTGTATGCTGATTATGCTATTGGTCGTTTTGATCTACATGGAGCAAATGGTTCGGAGCTTAAAAATTCCCTGTTACAACTTGCCAAACTTGAGGTGAATATTCTTTTGCCCGGCCATAACCGGATTGTTACAGAGCTTCCCGCTGGGTATATAGCAGAGACAACCAAACAGTGGGCACCGTATCTT
>CAZBBQ010000164.1:2224-4360 GCA_964489745.1 uncultured Desulfobacteraceae bacterium | reverse complement strand
GGCATGCACTACGAGGGGACGTGTATTCGACCTCCAAGTGAGGCAAATAGCATTCTGCTTCAGGCTACCGTTGGTTGTTCCCATAACAAGTGCACCTTTTGCGGCACATACAAGGATAAACCATTTCGAATCAAGGATAATGATATTATCTTGAGCGATATCCTTTTTGCGTCACGGTATATGCGGAGTACAAAAAGACTTTTTATCATGGATGGTGATGCCTTGATCATTCCGTATCGCCGTTTGACGTGGATTCTGGATAGAATAAAGGAGCATCTCCCGTGGGTTACACGGGTCGGCGTTTATGCGAACACCAAAGGCATAAAGTTGAAGAGTCAGGAAGAATTAGTTCATTTGAGAGAAATAGGCCTGGGAATTATCTATATGGGTATAGAGACAGGCGATGATCAGACCCTGGAGGCTATCAGAAAAGGGGCTCATGCTCAGAGAATTATCGATATGGGCAAAAAGGTTAAACAAGCAGGGATTACGCTTTCTGTTACCGTCCTTTTAGGGATTGCAGGTAAACAAAGGTCACTCATCCATGCAAAGGCAACAGGAGAAGTCCTGAGCGCAATTGATCCCGACTATGTTGGCGCCCTGACATTAATGATAATGCCAGGGACATCTCTGGCGAATGATCTTTCAGCTGGCCAATTCGAACTTCTTGATAATTCTGGATTACTCATGGAACTAAGAGAAATGATAGCCTCCACTCACCTATCGAAAGGCCTTTTCTTTTCAAATCATGCATCAAACTATCTTCCGGTGAAGGTCAGGTACCCGGAAGGGAAAGAGAAGGCCCTTCAGCTCATAGATATGGCCCTTCAGGGAAAGGTTGGCCTCAGACCGGAATGGATGAGGGCACTTTAGATCATTGCATTACAAAGGTAAATGGTTATTATGTAAATTGTGATACGAGTTCTTTTCTTCAGTTCCAAGGTTTTCCCGCCTCCGGCGGGATTTCCCCCACTGATAAGACACGAAAAGACGGCGCCCTCTCACCAGTCACTTCAGAAAAGAACTCATATCCCATCATAGTATCAAATGGGGTGATTGTATGATCACTAACTCGCAAAGAGATAGCTTCCTATATGCGGTTATAATGGCTGGAGGAAGTGGCACCAGGTTCTGGCCACGGAGCAAAAAAAACAGGCCGAAGCAACTCCTTAATATAACCGGAGATGAGATTCTTCTCAAAAAAACAATTGAACTTATTACACCCATTGTACCTGCCAGCAGGATCAAGATAGTAACCACCCTCCTCCAGGCAGATTCCGTCAAAAGCACCGTTTCCCATATACCTGAAGAAAATATCATCACAGAACCCTTTGGGAGAAATACCGCCCCTGCAATCGGTATTGCTGCCCTTTTCATCGAGAAAGATACGAAGGATGCTGTTATGGTCGTTCTGCCTGCAGATCACTATATTGAGGATACAAAAACGTTTCATCAGACCATACTGGCAGGCGCTTTCCAGGCCTTGCAAGGGGATTGTATCGTTACCATAGGGATTCCTCCACGGGGACCGGAAACCGGGTATGGGTATATAGAGGCAGGTGAGGTAACAGATACAAAGAATGGTATATATGCTGTTACATCCTTTCATGAGAAACCCGACATACACACAGCCGAGCGTTTTATCAAGCAGGGCACCTTTTTTTGGAATAGCGGTATCTTTATTGCGAGAACATCGAGAATGCTCAAAGAAATCGAGGAATACCTTCCCCATAATTATCAAGGGCTTATGAAAATAAGGGCATCCCTTGGTACGGACAAAGAACCGGATGTTATCAACAGCGTTTACAAGGAAATGGAAGCTATCTCTATTGACTATGGCGTTATAGAAAAATCAAGTCATGTGCTCATGATAAAAGGGAATTTTGGATGGAATGATGTGGGATCATGGCCATCTGCAGCTCAGTACTGGCCGAAGGATAGCAATAAACACTCCTTCATAGGAGATGTGATGAGCCTTGATTCTTCTCAATGTATTGTGTATAGCCCAAAGAAACTGGTTGCGCTTCTGGGTGTAAAGGATCTGGTCATTGTCGAAGATGAGGATGCATTGTTGGTCTGCAGCAAAGAACGGGCCCAGGATGTAAAAAAGCTCGTTGAGATGCTGAAGTCAAAGGG
>CAZBBQ010000164.1:0-2124 GCA_964489745.1 uncultured Desulfobacteraceae bacterium | reverse complement strand
TATTTGAGTGGAATTTTTTTAAGATATCACCTTTCGGAAACAAGCCTGCCAGCACATAGTGGCAGAAAGTTTCCATGGCTTCCGAGTTCCGGAATTCGGAAACAACGGACAACGATCTACTGACAACATTTTGCTGGAGGATATATGAACCCAGAAATTTATAGAGAATACGACATACGGGGTGTCATTGGTGAAGATATTGGCGAGGATGAATTTGTTACAATAGGAAGGGGTTTTGGCACCTATTTCAACCAGGTAGGGGAAAAGTCAATTGTGGTAGGAAGGGACTGTCGGCTGAGTTCACCTGAAATACAAGAGGATGTGGCCGAGGGTCTTATAAACAGTGGCTGTAATGTTTTAGATATAGGCATTTGCTCTACCCCAATCCTTTATTTTGCCCTCCGGCACCTCAAGGCTGATGGAGGGATTATGATTACTGCAAGTCATAATCCACCTGAGTACAACGGCTTTAAGGTATGCAGCGGTTTTGAAACTATTTATGGGAAAGAAATTCAGAAAGTACGACAGATTATTGAAAAGGCAGATTTTGTAAGCGGAAAGGGAACATATTCGTCGCATGAAATAACTGAGTCATACATAGAGAGGATTACACGGGATATTACCATCAATCCAGGAATCAAAGTCGGTTTTGATGCGGGAAATGGAACAGCAGGGCCGGTTGGGGTAGCAATTTTACAATCACTCGGTTGTGAGCTTCATGATCTGTATTGTGATATGGATGGCTCCTTTCCTAATCATGAACCAGACCCCACTGTACTGGATAATATGAAAGATCTGATTACAAAGGTGAAAGAGCATAGCCTTTCTGTGGGGATTGGAGTTGATGGAGATGGAGACAGGATTGGCGTGGTAGATAGTGCAGGTGATATTGTATTTGGCGATATGCTGTTGCTTCTGTTTGCACGAGATGTTTTACGCAATCATCCTGGGGCAACAATTATTTCTGAGGTTAAATGCTCGGATAGGATGTATAAAGACATCGAGGCTCACGGCGGAAATGCCATTATGTGGAAGACAGGGCATTCCTTGATAAAGAGTAAAATGAAGGAGAGCAAGGCACTTTTGGCAGGAGAGATGAGTGGCCATATGTTTTTCGCAGACAGGTATTTTGGTTATGATGATGCTATCTATGCATCATGCAGGCTGTTAGAGATACTCTCCACAACAGGTAAATCATTACAAGAGCTTTTAGCGGATGTTCCACAATCATATACAACACCTGAAATTAGAGTCGAATGTCCTGATTCTAAAAAATTTGAGCTTGTCGATAGGCTCAAAAATGAATTCAGAACACACTATAATATAATTGATGTTGATGGTGTCAGAGTTGTGTTTGATGATGGGTGGGGATTGGTGAGAGCTTCGAATACCCAGCCTGCACTCGTACTGAGATTTGAGGCACAATCCAAAGAAAGGCTTGAAGAGATTCAAACTTTGGTGGAAGGTGCTATAGAAAAATTCAGGTGATACTAATTAAGTTTTCATATGCGTAACGATAAGATCAAGGGGTCGTTGCGAGCACAGGGATAAAAGAGCCCCCTGGATTGCTTGGTTACAGCCTACCTGCGTCACGAAGGCCCTCACGTACCGCTGCCGCAAACCTAAATAGCTCCTCTGTGGGTTTCTTCCTGCCCTCTGTTGTCAATGACTGGAAAAAAGTCAGGCGCAATCCAAAACTTAGCTCAAGCTGGACTCCTGCACTGTGACGGCCGCGGTTGCAGATATTTGTTGAAGCCAATCCTTGTAACATGGGGTTCCTGTGAGTCTTAACAGTATAGCCGTGCCGCTCTAATGCTGCTTTTAGCTTCGTTCCCAGGTCGTTGTTTTTACCGCCCAAGAATACAGCTATATCGGAACTTCCTTCGCCATGGATAGCAACCACGGTATCGGACTCCTGAACAAGCTCAACACAACGGGGTTCATCAAAATTTGTGCTGGTAATATGAAGACGATTGTTGTTTTTGGGCTTTATTCCTTCGAATATGGCCAGCGATAAATCATTATGGGCCACTTCTTTTGCCACTTCTGATGTTCCCGGTTCAATAGCTCCGCCATGAGGCGCCACTATGATTGTGTTTGGTTCCTTACGTTTAACGGCCGAGA
>CAZBBQ010000163.1:0-4374 GCA_964489745.1 uncultured Desulfobacteraceae bacterium | reverse complement strand
AAAGGAATTCAAGACCCAGCACGATGAACAAAAATACGGCTCCATCACTCTCTCTATTTCCTATTGAACGTGAAGGCAAGTTGTGAGTATCGTATTTCTACACTAAAAATTTTTCTTGATATAATATAGGGTTAAGCTTATGTTTAAGCGTATAATGATACCTTAGTTGTCTATTTCTCAAGGTATAATATTGGTAAGGCAATGGATGGCCTTACTTATGGACGGGAGACATTTGTGCTTTAGGTTTTTAACAGCCTATCTTCTTTCGTGAAACAAATAGTAATGGGTGAACAAAACACAAAAAGGTGAAAATAATGATGAAAACGGTCTCTATTTTTTTAGGAATCCTGTTTTTTCTACTATTAGGATCTTCGATTATTTTAGCCTCTGAGGAGCTTACCTTGGAGGAGAGCATTAAGATAGCCTTAGAGAAGAGCTTGTCTATCTACATAGCACAAGAAGAGATAAAGGCAAAAGAATTTGAAGAACTCTCCACAAAGGCTGATTTTTTGCCAAAATTAAGCGCCAGCTACACGTATACCCGTCTTGATAATGATACTGTTAATGATGCCAAATATACAGCCTATCCTTTCAACCCTGTAACCAGCTCTCATTTTGCGCGATCGGTTTCCCCGATAGACACTAATACGTATCAATTTAATATAACCGCCACGCAACCCCTGTTTACAGGCTGGAGGCTTACCATAGCGCGGGATTTAGCATCATTAGGGGTAGATACAGCTAAGATCCAAAAAGAGACTGCTATTCAGAATTTGGTATTAAATGTCAAGGAGGCCTATTTTGGCATCTTGAAAGCGGAGAAGCTCGCAAAGGTTGCCGAACAGTCAGTTGAGCTTCTTGAGGCTCAACTGAAAGTATCTCAGGCCTTTTATGATGAAGGGATTATAGCCAAAAATGAGCTCCTGCAAACCGAGGTCCAGATGGCCCAGGCTCGTCAGAATTTGATCAAGGCAAAGAATGGGGTAGAAATTGGGAAGTCCCTATTTAACAAGTTGCTCAGAAGGGAGCTTAATCAAGTGGTAAATATTAAAGATATACTTGATTATTATCCCATAAGGTTTCTCCTTGATCAATGCATGGAAAAGGCAGGGCAGAACAGGCCAGAGATAAAGGAGGTGTCTCTTAATGTTATGTCTGCTGAAAAAGCCATAGATTTGAGTAAAAGCAGCTATTACCCATCAGTGACGTTAATTGGAAATTACCAAAGAGAGACCGATGATATCCTGTTAGATTCCAGTCCAGGGGAAGATTCTGATAACTGGACAATAATGTTAAAAGGAGAATGGACCTTTTGGGAATGGAGAAAGAAAAGGCATGGTGTAGCGGCCGCCAGAGCCAACCTAGCAAAAGCCAACTACATCTTAAAAGAGATTAAGGATAATATTCAACTGGAAGTAAAGGAAGCCTATTTATCGTTAAGGGAGGCAGAGAAAAATATCCAGGTAGCAAAAAAGGCTGTGGTTCAGGCAGAAGAAAATTTCAGGATGAATGAGGAAAGATACAAACAACAGGTTGCCACCTCCACCGATGTTCTGGATGCTCTGACGCTTCTCACCCAGGCGAGGACAAATTATTTCAATGGCTTAAGTGAACACAATACTGCCTGGGCAAGACTTGAAAGGGCTATGGGGATAGGATACAACGCAGAGAGTAAATAATTCTTTCCCTAACTTATCTTCTCTACAGTCAAATCTTCAACTTCTACTACTAAGGATCTTTGAAGTAGCTCTATTGATATCACCACCTTGTCGACTTTACCTTTATGCCTAAGATAAAATCCAGTCAGTCCTTTTAAAGGTCCCTCCATAATCATAACCCTGTCACCCTCTTTCATATAGGCCTGGTTCCTCACAGTCCTGTCAGTGCCATGTAACGTCTTAAGAGATTCTATCTCTTCATCTTTTACTGAAACGGGCTTTCCTTGTATGCCAAGTATTCTCACAACTCCATACGTCTTAATTATATCCCAATATTGATTTAGATTGAGATCTGAATGCACAAAGACATAGCCTGGCAAAATTGGGACCAATATCATTTTCCTTCGATCTTTTCTCCTGCTCATAACCTGCATTTTAGGAAGAAAGGCCTCGATGAATTTTTTCTTCAGCCCGTTAAGGACAACATCTTCATGCCGACTTCTTGAATGAATAGCATACCATTTTAGTTGATTTTCATTCATTTGATACATATCGGTCATTTTTCATCTATCAAATTTATTTTTTCATATACATCAGATTGTTGCATAGCAGAAAATTTTTTTGCGCCCTTTGGATACAAGATATAAAACATCAAGGTGAAATTTTTTCTTAAATAGGGCTCGATAAATATCAATCAAGCATCCAATGCTAAAGGCGGATACCTGATGATTTACTCTCACTTAATTAAATGCCCAAACCTGCTCAAGTGAGGCCAAGACCAATAAATAATAATAGCCTTCCCTTTAAGTTTATTTAAAGAAACAAAGCGCCAGTATCTGCTATCATGACTATTATCACGGTTATCACCCATAACAAAAATGGAATTATCAGGCACAATTATAGGCCCAAAATTTTCATGTTTAATGTATTCATCTAATATATAATGTTTTGATTTATCAAACAACTCTAAATACTTACCAGCTATAGTAATATTTTCATCCCTGTATTTTCCAATATACTTTGTCTCGATTTTCTCACCGTTCACATACAACACATCATTCTTTATCTCAATGGTGTCTCCCTCAATGCCGACAACTCTCTTTATAAAATCTTTCCTCTCATCTCGTGGCCATTTAAAAACTACTACATCCCCTCTCTTCGGTTTTTTAATCTGTATGATATAACGATCAACAAAGGGTACCTTAATTCCGTAAATAAATTTATTTACTAAAATATGATCCCCAATAAGAAGCGTTGGTTTCATAGATCCTGAAGGGATCTTAAAGGCTTGAATCACAAACGCCCTAATGAAGAGTGCCAGAATAAGGGCTATTATGGCTGCTTCTAAATATTCCCTGAAGAGGCTCTTTTTCTTCTTTTCTTTCGTCTGTTTTCTGTTTTCTGTTTTTTTATTCACATAAAATACCTTTCTTATGTTCGCTCACGGGTGCAATGCCTGCCTTCTTGCAGGCAGGGTTCAACCTTCTTCAATTATGAATGTTTCCCCTCTTTTATATCTCAATTGCCCTAAGAATTTAATGTAAGAATTACTTCTTTGTAAAGCATTTTCTCAACATAGGCAATTTCAAAAAATTAAAACTTTGCAACCGTTCAGGGTTTAGAGTTCACAGTGCAGGGTAAAACGCTTTGCGGTTTTTCACATTACCATTGCTTCCGTTGAGTTACTACGATGGGCGCAGCAACCTTCGAACCCCGCCCTTCTCAATATAATCGAGGAGGGCATATGTGAGCCTTTTATCCAAGCTATTACGCCAAAATCTTTGAGAGTTTACGAGATTTTCATTACTACATATTGTGGTAATATTATAAATTACCACTATATATCTATAAATTGTGGTAATTGTAATTAATTTATTAAAAATACTTGACAAATTAATTTATATATGTATTAGTATAGAGAAATTTCAGCAGTATTGATTGATTAATTTTTTCGGAGGAATGGGTAGTGGGCCAAAATACGGTAAAGAAGATAAGAGAAGAGCTTTTGCTGAGCAAGGCGGAACTGGCCAGGAAAGCAGGTGTTTCTCCATTAACAATCGATAGGATTGAAAGAGGTAAAGATTGTAGAATGGAGACAAAGAGAAAAATTATTCTGGCCCTTGGCTACAAGTTAAGTGATAAAGATAAACTTTTCTTTAACGATATAAAATTGTAAGGAACTAAGCTTCAAATGCCCATACCAGCAAAAAATAGACTTATCGGGATTGATATCGGATCCCACGCTATCAAAATTGTAGAAATTGACGATAGCACAAATGGAATGGTCTTAAAAAATTTTGGCATGATAGAGCTCCCTCAAGACTCCATAATGGAAGGTTCTATAAAGGAAATGGAAATAGTTTCTTCCGCCTTAAAAAACCTCTTAAAAAATCTAAAAATAAAAAATAAAAATGTGGCCACATCTATATCTGGCTACTCGGTTATTGTCAAAAAAATTACAATACCAAAAAGGGAAGAGGTAGGCTTAGAGAAAAGCATACAAAGTGAAGCCGAACAATATATTCCTTTTGATATTAATGATGTAAACCTGGATTTTCAGATACTTTCATCTCAAAAAGAAGGAGCAGAAGAAGAGGAAAAAGAAGAGTTAATGGATGTTCTGTTAGTAGCTGCAAAGAAAGACATGGTGGAAGAATACATAAGCCTTCTTCACTTAACAGATTTAAATCCTATGGTTTTAGACATAGATGCCTTT
>CAZBBQ010000162.1:0-4385 GCA_964489745.1 uncultured Desulfobacteraceae bacterium | reverse complement strand
GTTATTGCAGGGGATTTAGATCCATTTCTGGGTGTAAAGGGAACCCTCAGGATCGCTGGAGGCACAGCCCACATTCCAGTAATGAAAGAGGCGGCAAAGAGGATTATGCACATAAACCGCACTATCAAGATCACTATTGCCGGAGGTGGCTCTGGCGTTGGAATCAAGCAAGTAGGAGAAGGTTTGGTAGATATAGGAAACACAGGGAGGAAGGCAACTGATGATGAAATAAAGAGGTATGGGCTGAAGATGTTCAAATTCGCCATAGATGGAATCGCCGTTGTTGTTAATCCAGAAAACCCTGTAGTCAGAATGAACAAAGCTGAGATCATGGATATCTTTTCCGGAAAGCTGGATAATTGGAAAGCGCTGGGATGGAAGGACAGAGCACCTAATGTTTATACCCGGGATGCTTCCAGCGGTACCCGGAAGGTATTCTGGAAGAAGGCATTGAAAAAAGGCGAAATAACCAAAACCGCCAATTTTGTAACATCCCACGGCGCCATGAAATCAGCCATTAGCGTTGACCCTTATGGGATTGGCTACATCTCTGTAGGTTATTTAGACACTACGGTGGCGTCTGTCTCTTTAGATGGCGTTTTCCCTAGCTTAGAGAATGTTCGTAAGGGAAATTATTACATTGCCAGGGGACTCTATATGAACACCAAAGGGGAGCCTTCTGGGTTAACCAGGCTTTTTATAGATTATATCATGAGCAAAGAAGGACAGAAAATCGTAGCAGAAAAAGGATTTATCGCGGTTAATTAATGAGACCTTCTGTAGAAAAATTTGCTGAGAAGAGCTTCCTTCTCAGTGCCCTACTCAGCGCCTCTATCACTATATTTATCCTCTCTTTCATGTTCCTGTTCAGTCTGCCACTTTTCAGGGGAGGAAAAATCGTTGAATTTCTCAAGCTGGGATGGAACCCTTATGACGGCAAGTTTGGTGTGCTCCCGATGATGGTCGGTACAGTGATCATCGCCTCTTTTGCTATGCTTATTGCCACACCCTTTGGAATAGGGTGTTCAGCCCTTATCAGCGTCTTTTCTCAACGGAATTTCGGCAGATTTCTGAGAAAGCTTGTGGAGTTTATGACAGGCATTCCCACCGTCATTTATTCATTTGCGGCTATATTTCTGCTGGTACCACTAATCAGGGAGATTTTTCAAAAAGGAACAGGGATGTGTGTATTGAGTGCTTCTATAATGCTGGCACTGCTTATTCTTCCTACAATTGTGCTGTTTTTAACCGATGCCTTCAATTCTGTGCCAAAAAACTATCTCAATGCGGCAGAGGCCCTGGGTGCCACCCCGGTACAAAAGCTAATGTATGTCATCATCCCATCAGCCTGGAAAGGGATAATCTCAGGATTGGTCCTGGCCGCTGGAAGGGCTGCAGGAGATACCATGATTTCTCTTATGATCGCAGGCAATGCACTCCAGATTCCTAAGGGTCTATCCGATGCTGCCAGGACGCTAACATCCCATATCGCCCTGATCATCGCAAGCGACTATGAGAGCCCGGAGTTCAAATCAATATTTGTCTGCGGCCTGATACTGTTTGTCTTTACCATGCTAATTGTACTTGTCCTGAGGTTGTTGGGATATTTTGAAATTTTAAGGGAGAGATGAATCGTTTAACAGAATATGGGGTTACCATCTTTGCCTGGATAACAGGGATAATCCTTATAGGGGCTATAGGGGTACTCCTCTCTTTTTTACTCTATAAAGGTATCCCTGCCCTGAATCTATCCATGATATTCGGGGAAACCGGGACTCTGGATGCACTTCTATTGAGAAAGACGGTCGTTGATGGTCTCTTCCCTGCAATAGCCGGCACCATCCTCTTGATCATCACCTCCATTATATGGGCCATCCCTGTTGGGGTTGCCAGCGGCATCTATCTTGCGGAATACTGCAATGTCAGTTGGAAACCGTTATTCAATTTTTTACTTGATGTCTTGGCAGGGATACCCTCTATCTTAGTGGGCCTTTTCGGCTTTGCCATTTCTATCTTCCTCCACAGACACCTATCCGAGCATATTTACCCCTGTTTTCTCATTTCAAGTCTGGCTCTGGCCTGCCTTGTCCTTCCCTATATTATCAGAACCACAGAGCAATCTCTGGGTAATTTACCCTTTTCCATCAAAACCACAGGACTCGCTCTGGGTGCCTCCAGGCTGCAAAATATCTTATTCATATTGATTCCCTATAATCTTTCCAGTATCATCAGCGGCATCATCCTGGCAATAGGGAGATGCGCAGAGGATACAGCAGTCATCATGTTAACAGGGGTGGTGGCCATGGCAGGGATTCCCACATCGGTGCTTTCCCAATATGAGGCCATTCCCTTTTATATCTTTTATATCTCTTCGGATTATAATTCTCAGGAGGAACTAATGAAGGGGTTTGGGGCATCTATAATTCTGCTTGGAATCTGTGTTTTTCTCTTCACCCTATCTAACATATTAAAAAGGAAGGTGGCAATTCGATTTGCCATACACACATAGAAAATTTACACCCATGAAAGAGACAAAGATTAAAATAGAAGGATTAAATTGTTATTATCAGCAAAAAATGGTCTTAAAAGGGTGTCAAGGGGCGTTTGAAGAAAATGCAATTACTACTATTATCGGTCCCTCTGGGGTGGGTAAAACCACATTCTTAATGGTGCTGAACCGGCTTTATGAATTAATCCCCAACTGCAGGGTTGAGGGTAAGGTGGAGATTAGACTAAATAGCAGGTATGTCGATATTCATAGTTTGCCTCTTACTGCCCTAAGGAAAAAGGTGGGAATGGTGTTTCAAGTGCCGAATCCCTTACCAATGAGCATTTTTAAGAATGTTGCCTTTCCATTAAGATTATCCGGTGTTAAGGACAGAAAATATCTTGAGGAAAAGGTGAAAGAAGTTTTGAAAGATGCCATTTTATGGGATGAAGTAAAAGATAGATTAGAGGATTCTGCCCTGAAACTTTCCGGTGGGCAACAGCAAAGGCTGTGCATCGCCAGAGCAATGATTACGCAACCAGATGTTCTCCTGCTTGATGAACCTACATCATCACTGGACAGAGAAGCAGCGTTAAAGATCGAAGAATTGCTGGCAGGTCTTAAGGAAAGGTGCACCCTTATCATTGTCTCCCATTATGCGGATTTGACAAGAAGGATTTCAGACTCTGTGGTAACCTTGAAGGATGGAAGGTTTCAAGAGCACGGCAATTTCTCATAAAGTGATACCTCTGGAAGCAGCTATTCTGGCAGATCAGACGAGAGGTAACTCATGGTGGTACGAGTGTTATACATAGCTTTGTTTTGTTTGACACCTAAAGACTGAGATGGCAATGATGTTTAGGATATTTTTGGAAAGCGGATTTATGCTAATGGTTTTATCAGCGTTGTTTTATGCCATCACTGATATTATCATAAAGTTTATATCTCCGCCCCTTGGGATAATTCAAATCGCTTTCGTTCGCTTTCTGCTCGGTGCACTCATGCTCTGGCCCATGCTTAAATCAAGTGGGCAGTCTCTTATGGGTAACGCTATTCGGATTCTTTTGTTAAGGGGACTTACTGGAACACTTGCCTTCTTCTTTCTCCTCAAATCGATTGTAATGATCCCTCTTTCAAATGCTATGGTGCTTTTTTATACCTTTCCCCTTTTCGCCACCTTTTTTTCTCTTCTTCTCTTGAAAGAGACCCTTAAGATGTTAGAAATCATGCTTATCATTTTAGGTATGATCGGCATATACATTCTCATCAACCCAAGCTCTCATACCTATACCATTGGTCATATGTTCGGGCTCCTGGCAGGATGCTTTACCGGTTTTACCGTCGTTTTGATTCGAAAACTCAGGAAAACCAACGGCCCTTTGATCATCTATTTTTACTTTTGCATTGTTGGGGGAATAATCTCGTCTCCTTCTTTTATTATGACATTCAAACTTCCGGATTTTAAACAATCCTCTCTTTTGGTTTTACTCGCCGTGATTTTCCTGATTGGCCAGATTTTCATGAACCAGGGATTCAAATTTTGCAAGGCCTCAGAAGGTGGTGTGATCTTGATGTCAGAGGTCGTTTTTACAGGGATTGCTGGAGTTGTCATCTTCGACGATACCCTGTCATTGAATTTTTTGGCTGGAACCTGTCTGATTATTGGAAGTGGCGTAGGGTTAAATCTTATAGCCCATAAAAACAACATTTCTGTCCCAATGGCCAACATGTGAAATGTGGAAAAAACAGCGGACAGGTAAGAAAAGACGTTTCTCCATAGCAAAAAGGTTATTTTTTCTATGGCCTCACCTTTAAACAGCACACACCATACCTTTGATCTCTTCCCTGCATTGTTATTTTCACACATAAAATCCTTTAAAAGAGATAATTTATCGAA
>CAZBBQ010000161.1:0-4404 GCA_964489745.1 uncultured Desulfobacteraceae bacterium | reverse complement strand
CTGAAAGGAAGAAAGGGGGACGTTTGAGCTCAGCTTCAAGCTCTTTAACCTGTCTGGAGGTTCTTCCCTTGGGGGAGTCGACAAGGATGATATCTTCACAATATGCATCAAGGCTTTTGTCTTTGTAATCCTCGTCTGAAGAAGCGGGTGCAAGGATCGTTATTCGATAGCCCATTTTGGAAAGGTTCTTGATCCTATGATGAATGAGTATCGGGCCTCCAATAACGCTCTGCCTTGGAAAAACTTTTGGTATAACAAGAAGATTCAAGTTCGATTTTCCTTTCTATCATCGCCATTGGGCACGCAAAATCTCGGAAACATTCACGTGATCACACCCACAGTATCCCCTGAAACTGCTGCTCAACAATACTACCAACTTCTACAATCTATTTTCATAGGAATAATGAGTGATATCCTTTTCTCATATGAATAAGAGTTTTTGCAACATTTTATTCTTTTCTCTTGTCTTCAATGCTGGTTGTTATTATTTCTTCGATAATCTCTCCCATCTTTTTGCCAGGCCGAACTCGTCCTTTGTACGTTATTCGTTCCACAACCTTCTTCATGTCTACAACAGCCAACCCCCACGTCCAGACATGTCCTTCTTTTGTATCCATAATAAATACAACTGAACTTCTTCCTTCCTGTCCCCCAATAAGTATCGCTGTATAACGTCCAATTCCTGAATCTGCTGCCATTGTGGGTGTCGCTATTAGCAGAGTAACGATTATAACTAAACTTGTAAATAGGATTCTCATGATGTCCTCGACTAGAGATTATTCTGATAAAAATTCCTTTTACGTAATTAAAATATAGCCAAAAAAGCTTCGCAATTATCTTACCCGACCATTGGAAAGCATGGTCTAGAAAAATATTTGCACTGCTGAATTTTAAA
The DNA here is from genome assembly GCA_964489745.1 of uncultured Desulfobacteraceae bacterium. Classification (GTDB taxonomy): domain Bacteria; phylum Desulfobacterota; class DSM-4660; order Desulfatiglandales; family B25-G16; genus B33-G16. The sequence goes on along the minus strand of CAZBBQ010000161.1, from coordinate 3,509 downwards.
TGAAAGATGTCTCTATAGGTGAAGGATGGTTACTCTGCCTTAACAAGCAATCCCTGACCGGGATAAATAGTGCTTCGAGGGGATAGGTTGTTTATCCTAAGAAATTCAGAAAGTTTCATACGGTGTCTTTGAGCGATCATATATGGTGTATCCCCCTTTAAGACTATATATCTCTGAGTCTTTATTTCCATAAAAACACTTGAGTCTTGAGGGATCATGAGAACTTGTCCTATGCGTAGATAGGTGTCGTTGAGCTTATTCACAGACTGGATAGCCTTGGTTGTTGTTCCAAACCGATTGGCTATCCTCCAGAGAGAATCCCCTTTCCGAACCATGTATTCTACTAAGTCTTCTTTCCTCTTTAAACCAGGGACTGGCGAGGAAACTTTCTTCAAGGAGGCATATTGTCTTCTCGTCGGGATCTTGAGCTTCCAGCCTGCTTTTATATAACGCCTGCTTTTTAGCCCATTCATGGCCATAATTGCCCTGATACTAGTTCTGTATCTGCGTGCGATAACAGACAAAGACTCGCCTTTTACAACCCTGTGTTTTACATAGGCAGAAGCAGGAGGATTCCACACAGGTATATCGTCTAATTTCGAGAGGAGCACTATCCCCTTGCCTTTGGGTATCTTCAATGTATAGTCTCTGTTGGGGGTATAACTGTATCGTAGTGCGGGATTGAGATCTTTCAAAAGTCTGTATGATACTTCAATGTGTTGTGAGACTGACTTGAGGTGAACCTGCTTGTTAATGGTAATATCTTCGGTTTCAATTTCTTCCTCTACAGGGGGAAGGCTGAAGCCATGGGCTTCAGGATCGTTCAGAATATGTAAGACAGCCAGAAACTTGGGGACATAAAAGGCCGTCTCCCTGGGTAGTTTTTCATAAAGGTCCCAGAAATTGTCGAGGTAGCTGATCTTTTGTGTGCGAATGCACCTCAATACCGTCCCCTCTCCGCAGTTATATGCAGCCAAAGCCGTTGTCCAGTCCCCAAAGATTTGATGCAATTCTTTAAGATATGCAATGGCTGCGATAGTTGCTTTCTCAGGGTTCATTCTTTCGTCGATCCAACGGTCCCTCTTTAATCCGAATTTATATCCTGTTGATGCAATAAACTGCCATAGTCCGAGAGCTCTGGACCTTGAAAGTGCTCTGATCTTGAATCCACTTTCAATAAGGGGCAGCCATGAAAGCTCCTCGGGTAGACCTGCTTCCTTAAGTGCCCTCATGATGGCAGGGCGATATCTACCTGATCGACGATACGCATCAAGAAAAAATTTTCTATCCCTGCCTTTAAACATGGCCAATGCCCTTTCCACATGCCTGTTAATCACAAGAGGAATTACCTTGTTATGCCCATTAGCCACTGTGAACCGCGAAGAGTAGACTTCCATAATCCGCTTTGATATAGTATAGCGCAAATCGTCTCGCTGTTGTAAAATCTCCGGGTCATCCTCAGGGTTGACTTTTAGTATGAGAGAATAGGCCTGATCAAGGGCATCAGTAGCATTAGGTAAATCTCCCTGTTGCCAGAAATCATACGAGGCCTGGCAGAATTCAAGTGCTGAATCAAGTATTTCTTGGCTGGTTTTTTCTGGGGTTTGTAGAGCTGGAGACTGGGGACTGCTTTCAAGGGCTTCAGCAGGGGGTAACGATTCCTTTTTCTCGATCTTGACAGGGCTAACAATTTTTTGCTTTTCCTCGATCTTAGGGAGAGCGGTGACTTTTTGCTCCTCCTCAGTTTTCTCAAGAATGGCAATCTTTTCTTCTTCCTCGTTCTTAGGCAGGACTACAATCTTCCCTTCTTCCTGCTGCTTAGGTAACGCCGAAGGTTTTTGCTCCTTGTCCATCTCTTCAGAAATAGCAATCTTTGCTTCTTCCTTATCGCTGGGCAGGGATTCAATCTTTTGCTCAGGTGTTGAAGAGGGTGGTGTGGAATGAGGCTCTTCTGCGACACTCTTCTCTGAGAGCGTTTGTTTCTCAGGCTTGAGAAGGCCCATATCAGTACTACAACTACCAAAAAAAAATGGTATGATTATTATAATGAATATCCTAATACTAAACCTAAGATAAATTTCCACTTTCCTCCATCGATTTTAGCACATTATCATTGATGAGCTTATAGCAAGCACTGCGTTGGGTTTTTAGGAACATTACATCGCATGTTCCCTTTTTTGGTAGGGGAGTATAGAAGAAGTATCCTTAATGGTCAAGCATATATAAATTCCTGCAAGTCAAAAACGGTTGCTTTCCCAAGAAAAATAAGGGGTAATGGAAAATTCGAAAATGGTATTCAATCACTCCTCAAGGGAATATTTTTTTGGAGTTTCAAGAAAAACAGCATGGGGACTGGTTAGCGCACTATTTGAAAAATAAGGAATACACGATGCAGAACACTGGAAAAAAAGGGGGGATAACCAGAAATATTGTTCTTACTGGTTTCACCTCCTTTTTTACAGATATTTCCTCTGAAATGATTTATCCCCTGCTTCAGGCCTTTGTGAGCATGATTATGGCTTCTAATAAAGCTCTGCTGGGCCCTATTCTGGGAATTATAGAAGGAATAGCTGAATCTACAGCCAGTCTACTCAAAGTTTATTTTGGTTACTATTCTGATACAATTCAAAACAGGAAACTGCCTGCTATTGCAGGGTATAGCGCATCTGTGCTGGCAAAATTTCTTCTCCTTCTCTCTTTTTTTGGATGGTATTTCGTTCTCCTCGCTCGTTTCTTTGATCGTGTGGGAAAAGGGATTCGAACAGCCCCCAGGGATGCACTTATCGCAGAATCTGCTCCAAAGGACATGCAGGGAAAAGCATTTGGCTTTCACAGGGGAATGGATTTTGCTGGCGCCACATTAGGTGCCCTTCTCTGTTTCTTCCTTGTTCTGCATTTTATAGATCCTATTACCAAGACTCTCGAAGATCTGAATTCTTTTTATACCCTGTTTCTGATCTCGATTATTCCTGCCGTAATAGGAGTACTCTTTCTATTTTTTATCAAAGAGAAAGGGCGTCAGGCTACCCAAACAGCACGCAACAAAAAGCCTCACCCAAACCTCAACATTCGTCACTATGATAAGAACCTTCAAATCTTCTTTCTTGCCCAGCTCATATTTACCCTTGGAAACTCTTCAAACCAATTCTTGCTGCTTCGGAGCATGAATCTCGGGTATACTCTTTCCACAGTGGTACTCATGTATTTAACCTTTAATCTTTCCACCTCCCTCCTGTCCACTGCATTCGGCTCTCTTTCTGACAGAATTGGTCGAAAAAATTTGCTCATAGCAGGCTATGGTCTCTATGCAGTTGTATACATCGCTTTCGGTTTTATAAGCCAAAAGGCCAATTTCCTTTTGTGGTTTTTTTGGCCTTTGTATGGAATCTATTTCGCACTGACAGAAGGAATAGAAAAGGCCTTTGTCTCAGATATAGCCCCAAAAGATTCAAAGGCAACTGCCCTTGGATTTTACCACACTATTGTAGGAGTCGGATTACTCCCTGCCA
>CAZBBQ010000160.1:0-4408 GCA_964489745.1 uncultured Desulfobacteraceae bacterium | reverse complement strand
ATACCAATTGACAGTAGTTTCCAGGGCCTCCTCAAAACGATGATGAGGAGTCCATCCCAAATCTTCTTTAATCTTAGTGGCATCAATGGCGTATCGGAAATCATGCCCTGGTCGATCAGTAACAAAATGAATAAGGCTACGGCTCGATTTGTTTTCAGACCGTCCCAGATATTTATCCATGAGGTCACATAGAAGATAAATGATTTCAATATTTTGACGCTCTGCACCCCCGCCTATATTATACGTCTCACCTGGCTTTCCCTGCTCAAAGACTTTAATGAGGCCATCGCAATGATCAATGACATAAAGCCAATCTCGAACATTTTTACCATCCCCATAAACGGGTAAAGGTTTTTCCTCCAGTATATTTAAAATCATTAAAGGAATGAGCTTTTCAGGAAACTGAAAAGGTCCGTAATTATTAGAGCAGTTTGTAATCAGTGTAGGCAGGCCATAGGTTCGAAAATAGGCATTTACAAAATGGTCAGAAGCAGCCTTTGAGGCTGAATATGGGCTTGAAGGATCATATGGTGTATTCTCTGTAAAGTAGCCTTTCGAGCCAAGGCTCCCGTAAACCTCGTCAGTTGATACGTGCAGAAAACGGAATTCATCTGGCCTTTCCATGGTTTTCCAAAATTTAAGACCCTCGTCAAGCAATCGGAAAGTGCCCATAATATTTGTTTCCAGAAACTTCTCAGGACCTAGAATAGATCGATCCACATGAGATTCGGCTGCAAAGTGAATAATCCCTTCTATGCTTTCCTCAGAAAATATCTGTTTAATAAGAGAGGTATCTCCTATATCACCATGGATAAAGCGATACCTTTCTGCCTGCTCTGAAGTAAGATCTTCGAAGTTGGCGGGGTTTCCTGCGTAGGTAAGTGCATCCAGATTAACGATACGCCAATCTGGCCTTATAGCAAGGGCATGGTGTATAAAGTTTGTGCCGATAAACCCAGCACCACCGGTAACAAGAATATTCATATAAATACCTTTAATGCTTTAGATTATATACTTTTTCAAAATAAAAAATCATCACATCAAATATTGGTTTTTATTAAGTTACCAACCCTGTTTGAATAAGGTAAGGGAATGAACTACGCTGACAAAAAAAGAAGAGGTATTCATTATCATTTTTCTTCTGTCTCCGCATTATATTTGCGCTCTTATACGACAATTGAAGATTACCGAACTTTGGTGTAATGCTTGATACCCGCAAATATCGCAGGCCCAATACCCTCGACCTTTTTTATGTCTTCAACATTCTTAAAAAGCCCGTACCTCTCTCTAAATCTGTAGATTTTAACTGCTGTAACAGGACCAATGTTGGGCAACCGTACCAAATCTTCAAGGCTGGCAGTGTTAATATTGATGGCTGTTGGTATTCCCTCTTTTGTTTGATTAAGCTTCAACCGGTCGTAGTGCTCTTCAAGGCATTTCCGTGCAGTCTCAATGTTTTCAGGGTTCAACCAGGTTTCATTGCTAAATGTACCCAGGCAAAATATTAATTGTTCTCTGTCAATAGTACCATGTATATCCCTATAGGCAAAGTGCCGTACCTTTGTTCCATCTTCTGAAACTTCTATCACTGTAAAGGATGAATCAGGTAAGGATTGAATTTTAGTGATAGGCCATTGTTGAGAATAACCACAGCATGGGAAGACAAATATAGAAAACAGTATACAAAGAATATACACCTTTCCAATATTATTAATCATACAGGCCTCCCTATTAACAATTACAACGTTATTCCACGGTGATCCTCTCTTGATTTAACTTAAAGGTTTTGGGCCCTATACCCTTAACTTTCATGATATCCTTAGGCAGCACAAATGGACCATAGCTTTCGCGATACTCTACAATTCTTTTACCTATTTTGGGCCCTATTCGATTAAGTTGGGTGAGTTCCGCTACTGAAGCCTCATTTATATTTATTTTTTTTATCTCCTTTGCCGATAACATCGGTACTAAACATATGCTAAAAACAATTATTACGACCAAAAGTAAAGTTTTTCTATGATGCTTCATTATGCACCTCCTTTTATAGTTTAAGCTTCTTTCAAACCTTTTTTCTATTCAAGGATAATAATTTTTTCTTGTGGAATATTTTTTTCCACAAGTTTTTTCACCATATGCTCTTTTGTTTCTAAAGCAGTTAGAATAATGCTATCAAATTCAAGGTTTTTCAACTCCGATGTCGATCTAACAGTAAAATCTAAATATTGTGTTCCCGCCTTTAGGTCATCCACCACCCCAACCAGTTTAATATTGGTCGCCTTTAATGATACAAAGGTAATTTCAGTCAAATCACTTACACCATAGAAAACCACCTTTCGTACGTTCCTTTTTTTAAGCTCATTAAGTAAACCCTCAAATTTCTTGAGAGCCTCTTTGTATAAACTAAAAGAATGCTGGATAAACTCGTAAGTAAGTCGACTTTTTTCAGCAAAACCCTGTGGTGTGAGCATATACTTTACTCGATTTCTTGGAATAGTCGTAATTTTCACATATCCCTTCTTTGCCAATCGTTTAACAAAGGAATTTGCAAGCCCAAGGGAAATATTAAGCTTTCTTGCCAGATACCTCTGGCTTGGGCTATGAGTAGTATCTATTTCTTCAAGTATTTGAAGGGATCTAAAGTCTTGTGGTTCCATCTTAATGTGCGAAGCGGATGAGCGCAAAGCGTATAGGGCAGTCACAGCTCCGCCCCTTGAGTTACAGAGAGGAGTGAATATAACGTATTGATATTAATGAAAATAATAATAATTTTATTGAAACAGAGTAGCGTTCAGAATATGAACATTTCTTCTGGCAAATGTCAAGCAATAAACAGCGCTAAACAGGACTGTTCGAAATGAGGTAAAAAATTATCACGCGTGCTTGCGTCTTGCCTGGAACAATCTTCTATTGCGGGCATTTATAATTGGAATACTGTGCCGTTGGGGTGTTTCAATGTTGGGTTTATTTTGCATTTTAACCATCTTTCTATCTATAAGCGGGGACGCGGAACGATCTTATATACTGAATAAATCGATTGCTATAAAAAATATATTTAATGAGTTGTAGAATCACCGATACATTTAATCATGTTCTCCAATCCGATATAAGCCAGCTCTTTTGCCGTAAGCCATTTACCTCTACTTTTTATAAAGGTTGAGAGATCAAGTAGATTCTCTGATAGAGCTAATTGCGTCTTCTTAAAACTATCCTTCCATAGGATAGAACCAGTATCAGTGCTTATAAGATGAAGGCCAAAGGCTACAGAGGAAGGTGATGCAACGCCATATTCTGTTCCTACCCTCTCTGTCCAACGATAAATGTATCCGAATAACACTGCATCCGATGAAAAGGATTTGCCTGTCTTTTGTAGCATATCTTTTATGCCAATGGTTAGGTTTTGAGAGAGAATAGTTGAATACACTCCCTTTGCCTGTCCAGGTGGAACGAGAGTATGTTTTTGATTCTTCTCCAAACAGTTGAACAGAGAAACAGTCATTGCCTCTGCAACGTCATCTGATACAGGTTCTGCCATGAATGTTGCTCCACAGATAGGGCATCGAAAAAGAGAAGGTCCCTCTTCCTTTGAAAGGGCAGGTTTAAACCCTACAACAACAATGTTTTTAATCGTCAGAGGAAAAGAGTTTTTCTGTTCACATGTGGAATGAGGTACATGACAGCCAACAATCAAGATCAGGGTAAAAAAAAGAAAAGCAATCTTAAGGGGCTTATTAAGAGAAGATAAAAATTTACTATAAAAGGCCTTTTGTGGATGGGACATCATCCAGCCTTTCTTCTCTTTGAGAGGCTTGATCGAACGCTCTTGCAAAGGCCTTAAAAATTGCCTCAGCAATATGATGTGCATCACTGCCAGATATAAGTTTAATGTGCATGGTAATGCCTGCATAATTTACCAGTGACCGAAAGAATTCTTCCAGAAGGCCAACATCAAATTTTCCTGTCATGTTCCTCTTTAAGGGCACATCGTATGAAAGATACGGTCGGTTTGAGATATCAATCACTACCTGCGCCAGGGACTCATCCATGGGAATAATTGCCTGCCCATATCTTTTGATTGCCTTCTTGTCTCCTAAGGCCTGATTTATAGCCTTCCCCAGGCATATACCGAGATCCTCAACAGTGTGGTGATAATCGACTTCTATATCTCCTTTCGCTCTGACATTAAGATCCATAAAGCCATGAGCTGTCATCAATTCAAACATATGGCCAAGAAAAGGGATATCCATATCGATAGATGAGAGACCCTTTCCGTCAAGATTGAGTCTTAATTGGATGTCTGTTTCACGTGTCTTTCGCTCAATATCTGCATCTCGTTTCATTTAATATCCTCATCTTTTAAAATAATGGTGGAGATGAGGGGAATCGAACCCCTGACCTGTACGTTGCGAAC
>CAZBBQ010000159.1:0-4419 GCA_964489745.1 uncultured Desulfobacteraceae bacterium | reverse complement strand
AGAAAAAATTTGCAAATCCCAAATATTTATAAGTACCTATCCAGATATTACTCTTGGAAGGTTTTTCCTTGACGCCATCATTTCTTTCTTATAATAATTTAAGATCACAATCTAGTTTTTTTTGTTTCATTTATTCATCGCTCAAAATCATACCTAAAAAGGAATATTCTAAATTGGAAATGAGCTTATTTTTTCCTTTGGAAAAAGAAAATCTTACTACCTTAGGCATTTATTATAATTGGAAAAATGGCCTTATAACTTTTCATGCTGCCAGAGAGTGGGAAGAAAAAACAGATTGGTCACAATATAGTCATGATTTTACCTATGAACACCCATTGACAACCCATACTGCATATCTCGGACACCATGAGACCTGGAATTTATTTAAGAAATATAATTTAACAGGGCATCTTGATGATGTAGTGGATCTGATCAAAAAAGGGAGGCATCAAGGCATCGAATGCTTTTTTAACCAGAAACAAAATATACGGTTTATCAGCAACATGCACAGCAACACCCTGGGCATCAATAATGGCTATCATGCCATCCGCAGCGGTGGAATTCGACGCCACGAACTGGAGGAAAAGGAAATAGATGTAATTATTGACGGCTTGAATCTAAGTCGAGCCATGTCTCTAAAAAATGCCAGCGCCCAAATCCCTTTTGGTGGAAGTAAAATCACTGTTCAGTGTGCTCCCGTGGATCTCAATGATTATCGCACAATAGGTTTTCTGGCCTACGCCTTAGATAGGACTCGATCCTTTACTGGCCCTGATATGGGCTTCTCACCTGAACTGGCAGACGTCATGAAACGAAAAGGATATTCTATTAACATTACAGGTGGATTTGACAGTAAAATCGGACCTACTGGAGGTCCTACTGCATATGGTATCTATCTGGCCTTAAAAGAAGCAGCCAATCAAAGGTTCGGCTCCAAGACTCTGGCAGGAAAGAATATTGTGGTGCAAGGCACAGGGGCCGTTGGTTACCCTCTTGTTGAGAAATACCTTGTGAAAGAGGATGTTACCATATTCATTGCGGACAGTGTGCGAGAACCAGTAAAAAGGTTAGTGGCTCAGTTTCCTAATCGTGTAAAGGAGATTGATCCCAAAGATGTGCTCAGTTTTGAAGCAGACATTTTTATGCCATGTGCTATGGGAGGTATCCTGGATGAAGAGACCATCACAGCGCTTACGTACTCCATAATAATTGGCGCGGCCAATAACCAGCTCAAGGCCACCAACCAAGAAGAAGAGATCAGGCTTGCAAAAATCCTTGATGAGCGGGACATATTGTTTCAGGTGGATTGGATGCATAATACCGGTGGGGTTATCGCTGGAATGGAAGAGTATATGCACCGGGAAAAGGCCAGTCTGGATAATATTACGTCCCATACTGAAAAAGTTTGCAAGTATGGGGTCAGAGAAAATTTTAAGGCTTCAAAAAAAGAGGGGGTTACGCCCACAGAAAGGGCCTATCAATATTACGCCTCCAAGATATATCGATGATGGTCAATAAAGATTTATGTGGTCTGGAGGTGGCCAATTACATCCTCGGAATGCCCTTTAGCTGTAGGGCGGTGAATACATTTTATTAACTAAAAAAGGGGAGGGAGAATCATGAAAAGATTGATGTTTGTGTTCACATTTTTTTTGGTATTAGGCCTCATTTTTTGCACCGGGCTTTCAGCCAAGATGATCCGTATCGGTGAAGCCCAGATTGTTGCCCACCCAGCACTTGACAATGATTCTAAAGGATTCAAGGCCGCCCTGGCAGAAGAAGGGTTTATTGAGGGCAAAAACATTACCATTGACCGGCAAAATGCACAGGGTGATCAGCCTACCTGCGCAATAATTGCCAGAAAATTCGAAGATGATAAGGTCGCTCTGGTTCATGCAATATCCACACCCAATGCCCAGGCCCAGGTAAAGGTGAGTAAGACGATACCCATTGTATTTTCTTCTGTTACCGATCCGGTGGCAACCGGTATTGTACCTAAAATGGGTAAGACAGGCGTTCATGTTACCGGTGTAAGCGATAGGTGGCCTATCACCCTTCAATGCAAGATGTACCAGGATCTGGTTCCTAATGTGAAGAAATGGGGGACGATATACAATCCTGGAGATATTAATACCGCACCACATATCAAGGAAATGAAAGAGACCATAGAAGGAATGGGCTTAAAGCTTATTGAAGCCCATGTTTCCAGCAGTGCCGAGGTGATGCAGGCTGCTCAGAGCCTTGTGGGGAGAGTGGGTGCCATCCATATCACCTCAGACAACACGTGTGTTTCCGCCTTTGAGTCCATTGTAAAGGTCTGCAACTCGAACAATATTCCACTATTTGCCGGTGATAGGGATAGTGTGCCCAGAGGAGCCGTTGCAGCATATGGTCCTGATTACTTCCTGGTAGGATACACGGCCGGGAAAAAGGCCGCGAGGATACTGAAAGGCGAAAATCCCGGTAACATCCCTGCCGGGCTTGCATCGGAATATAGCCTTTGGGTGAGCCTGAAACACGCCAAGGCACAAGGGGCAAATCTGGCTCCGACTTTGATCAAAAAGGCTGCGGATAAATTCTGGGATGATAAAGGCAATGTAGTAAAGGGCAAGTAAACGCGGAACTTGAATGTCGAGGGGAGAATGTTTCTCCCCTCTTTTAACTGGTAAATGAATGCTACTCAGTAGTTTATTAAGGACTATTCCAATATCACTTGAGCAGGGCCTGGCCTATGGGCTTGTGGCCATAGGGATAGTTATCACGTTTCGCATCCTGGCCTTCCCCGATCTTACCGTGGACGGCAGTTTTCCCTTAGGCGCGGCAGTGGTTGCCCGCCTGATAATGGAGGGAGTACCGCCAATTTACGGCATCCTTATGGCCATTATCATCGGGTTTCTCGCTGGTTGCTGCACCGGTCTTCTCAACACAAAACTAAAGATCAACAGCCTTCTGGCTGGGATTTTGATGATGACCATACTCTATTCGGTCAACTTGCGTATAATGGGACGGTCAAACATACAGTTACTTACGGTAAACACCCTTTTGACCCCCCTTGAGAACCTTGATGTCAACCGTTTTATCCCTATTATTGCCTTCTTTTTTGTGGTGACATTATCTATGAAATTTCTTACGGATATGTTTCTTAATACCCAGATAGGATTTGCCATGCGGGCTACAGGTGATAATGAGCAAATGATCCGTACCCTCGGCGTAAATACCGACAACATGACAGTTATGGGGATTGGGATCTCAAACGCCTTTGTGGCCCTTTCCGGTGCGCTCGTTGCCCAGGATCAAGGTTTCGCTGATGTGGGAATGGGAATTGGAATGATCGTTGCCGGGTTGGCTTCCATAATAATCGGGGAGGCGCTCCTTGGCAAAAGGACAGTCCAGCGAATGACGCTTGCAGCAGTGGTGGGCTCTATTATATACAAGCTCATTATATCCCTTGGGCTCAGAATGGGGCTAGCCCCCACGGATCTAAAGATGGCAACGGGCGTGATGGTAATACTGGCACTCGGTATTCCGGCCCTTAAAAAAGGGAAAGAAGGGAAACTTCACTTGAGAGGAGTGTAAGACCTGGGGGATCTATGGTAAAGTTGGAAGATATAAGAAAGATCTTTGCAAGGGGCACCATAGATGAAAAGGTGGCTATAGATAAGATCAGTCTTCATATTAAAAAAGGAGACTTCGTCACCATAATAGGCAGCAATGGTGCGGGAAAGACTACTCTTCTCAATCTCACTTCCGGCACTTTTTTTCCTGATCAAGGTGAGGTATTTATATCTGGCTCCCGAGTTACGCAACTTGCAGAGCACCGACGTTCAAAATATCTCGGAAGGATCTTCCAGAATCCCCTTACGGGAACTGCCTCGTCCATGACCATAGAGGAAAACCTTGCAATGGCAGATCTCCGTGGCCAGACCAGGGGCCTTCGCTGGGGGGTGGCAAAGGCTCGTCGAGAGCACTACCAGGAAATACTCAAGATGCTGGAGCTTGGACTGGAAAACAGGTTAAAAGACACGGTCAGTCTCCTTTCTGGTGGTCAGCGCCAATCCCTGACCCTGCTTATGGTCACCTTATCTCTTCCCAAGTTACTGCTTTTGGATGAACACACCGCAGCACTCGATCCCAAAACAGCCCAGAAGGTTATGGATCTCACACAAAAAATTGTCGAGGAAAACAACCTTACCACTGTTATGGTCACTCACAACATGCCCCAGGCCATTCGGTACGGAAACCGCATGATCATGCTCCACGAAGGAAAAGTACAATTTGATATCCACGGAGAAGAGAAGAAAGCCCTTACTGTAGAGGAAGTGGTCAGGAGGTTCGGAGCCGAGCTTAAGGATGAGGCCTTGCTGGGGTAGCCTTTCCTAACAATTATTTATTTTCCCTTTGATAATCCCTTTATTACCT
>CAZBBQ010000158.1:1942-4425 GCA_964489745.1 uncultured Desulfobacteraceae bacterium | reverse complement strand
AACCTGCTAAGGGATCAACCGTATCCCTGAGGCCCACCTCATCCATGAGGAGTTGTAATGTTCTCAAGGAGATCAGGGCAGAATGAGGAGTAGGAATGGTATAGGCCTCGTCATACGAGCACAAAGCCATTGTTTGAGCACCGCTTAAGGCAGCAGCTAAGGCATAATAGGCACTTCTTACAATATTGTTTTCAGGTTCTTCCTTTGTAAGGCCTCCTCCCCCTCCACCAAATATACCCCGTAAAAACATAGATTTATCGTTTTTCGCACCATAGCGTTCTTTAATATTCTTAGCCCAGAGCTTTCTTGCTGCCCTGAATTTTGCTACCTGTTCCCAGAGGTTTCCGAATACATCGAGGTTAAAGGAGAATCTGCCGACAAAGTCATCAATAGCATATCCTCTCTCTAAAACATTATCGATGTATGCATTTGCAATCTGTATAGCGTATGCAATTTCTTGTACTGGGGTAGCACCCGCTTCTCTTATGTGGTAACCGCACACACTGACTGGATTTGCCCTTGGCATTTCCTTTACCGTGTATTCAATAACATCACCAATCAGGCGAACAGCTGGTTCTACCGGAAAGATCCATGCCCCCCTGCCGACTATCTCCTTTAATATGTCGTTCTGTGGGGTGGCGCTTATCTGTTGTTTAGAGAATCCATATTTTTCTGCTACAGCCTGATACATGGCAACCATGATCGAGGCGACCGCATTTATCGTAAGGCCAGAGCCAATTTTGTCCAAGGCAATGTCATTAAAGGCAATTTCAAAATCTCTTAGAGAGTCCACCGCCATCCCAACCCGACCCACCTCTCCCTCGGCCATAGGGTCATCGGAGTCGTATCCCATCTGGGTGGGTAGATCGAATGCTACATTAAGCCCGGTTTGACCTTGAGATATTAAAAGTTTCCAGCGTTCATTCGTCTCTTTTGGGGTACCAAAGCCGGAGTATTGGCGTGTTGTCCATGCCCTGCTCCTGAAGCCCAATTTATGTATTCCTCGTGTAAAGGGATACTCTCCCGGGTTGGCAAGGTCTTTTGTATAGTCAAATCCAATATCTGTTAAATCATCCCCTGTATAGAGAGGTTTTATATGGATTCCAGATTGAAGCATTACATCCTTAACCCTGTCTTTTTCATCTTTTATATATTTGGCTACTCCCATCTCTAGTTACTCCTGTTTCTAGTGTTTGTTGGGTTACTTGAGTTTTTTAATGTCTTATCCATGAAATAAATCCCTCTATTAAATCTCCTTTAACATGAACTCAACAAACTCAATACACTCAACAAACTCAATAAACCTCTAATTGCGCACGTGTTCTTTGATAAATTTTATAGATTCTTTAAAGGGTGTTCCTCCAGGAAAAACCCCTGTAACCCCGATGTTTTTGAGGATAGGAATATCCTTGGCTGGTATTACTCCACCAACGACAACAATCACATTATCTACATTTTCTTTTTTAATCAAATCCATTATCTTCTTAGAGATGGGAATATGGGCTCCAGACATAATAGAAAGGCCTATAATGTCCACACTTTCTTCAATAGCCATCTTGATTATAGAGGGAACAGTTTGGTGTAGCCCGGAATAAATGACTTCCATTCCGGCATCTCTCAGGGCATGGGCAATAACCTTTGCACCTCTGTCATGACCGTCAAGGCCAGGTTTTGCAACAAGGATCCTGATTTTTTTGGTAGACATTATATACTCTCCTCTTGCTTTTTTTACAAAAAGTAATATTGAGTAACGTCTATATTACCTTTTCTAATTTCATTGATAACAAATTCTTTACCGCGCAAGATGTGATCTCTCATAAGGCTTTCTACTTTTTTTGCCTCTCTTTTTTTTATGGCCTTTATTATCTCTTTATGATCCTTGTTTGATAAACGGGCCATGTCCACTGATTGTAATATAATTTTTCTTAAAAAATAGATCTCATCTCGTAAGTTATGTATCATCTTCACCAATCTCGGGCTTTTACTCAAGGCATAGAGGAGTTCATGAAAATCAGTATTTATCTTCGCCAGTTCGTTTAAATCGTGTTTGTCCAGATATTTCTGAAATTCCTCCATTTTTTCTTCCAGAGGTACTATCTCTTTATTACTATGTCTGTGAGCAGCAAGGTATGAAGCAAAGCTCTCCAGGATACTCCTTATTTCAAATATTTCTTCAATATCAGATATATCCAGTCCCCTTACCACATATCCTCCCTTAGGAAGGGGATCGAGGAGACCCTCAGCTTCAAGTTTATGTACCGCTTCCCTCACAGGCGTCCTGCTGATTCCCATTGATTTAGCTATCTCGTTTTCTATCATACGTTTTCCAGCAGGAATTTCACCCCTCACAATCATTTCTTTAATTTGTTCAAAGACTTGGTTACTGAGGTTTTCTCTCTTTAGTCGTCGAATGGGAATGGGATCCAACTTTATTGAATGTGTTACTTGTTTTTCCATGACTTTAGACACTTATAACCCTGGCC
>CAZBBQ010000158.1:0-1842 GCA_964489745.1 uncultured Desulfobacteraceae bacterium | reverse complement strand
CCTGGCCTATAATCTTAATACGCTTATCAAAGTACCTATCACACCATAGACTTAACAGTCTGGTTTAAGCTCGTCACGCCAGGGCGGGCTTTAAGTACTTTAGGCATTTCATTTACCGAAGGTACTGTCGAGCAATAGTGGTTTGGAGCACCTCGTGAGTCCCCCCACCATAAAGCAGGAAGCGATTATCCCTGTAGTATCTCTGCACATTATATTCCATTGAATAACCATAGGCGCCGAAAACCCTTGTGGCCTCATCTGCAGCAGAGCATGCAGATTCAGTTGCAAAATATTTGGCCATAGAGGCCTCATTGAGGCAGGGAATGTTTTTGTCAATGAGATGGGTAACCTTGTAAGACATGAGATGGCCGGCCTCTAAGTTGACTGCCATATTAGCTATTTTTGCCTGGATGAGCTGGTATGTTCCTATGGGTCTACCAAATTGTACCCTTTCTTTACAGTATCTGATAGAATCATCCATTGCAGCCCGGTGTAGTCCAAGGGCCAGGCAGGCAGTCATGACCCTGATTTCTGATAGGATAGTTAATAGAACATCAAGCCCTTTCCCTAGTTCCCCTAACATGTATTCAGGAGGAACATGGCAGTTGTTGAAATAGATCTCTGACATCTGGGTTGTTCTGGTACCCAGCATATCGAATTTTTTGCTGTGAGAAAAACCAGGCGTGTCGCTTGGAATAAAGACAAACATGAGCCCTTTTAATCCTTTATCTGGATCAGTCTGGGTAAGCACAGTATGAAAATGACCTATTGGACCACTTGTAGACCATGTCTTCATTCCATTAATCATCCATCCATCTTGAGTCTTTGTAGCCAGGGTTCTGACATTCTTAAGGTCTGAACCAGCCTCTGGCTCTGTAAGCTGAAAGGCTCCGATCTTTTCACCTCGAAAAGCAGGGCGCAGATATTTTTCATGCATTTCCTTTGTACCATAGCGATAGAGCCCATCTGTAGCCATAAGACATTGCATGGCGGTTGTGGCACCCAAACTCAATAGACCCCGTGCCAGTTCCTCAACGGTGATACAATAAAGCGTGGTGTTTCCCCCTGAACCACCAACTTTTTTGGGATATCGTATCCCCAGAATATTCATATCGGCAATCTTTTTGAATAGGTCATAGGGAAACTCACCGCTTTCATCATGCTCCCTGGCAACAGGAATTACTTCCTCATCCACAAATTTAGCTATAACCTTTTTTAAAACCTTTTCTATGTCTGAACGTACCATTATGCCCTCTGTCTCGTAATTCTCTCACTCATTGTTTTGCTTAGCGTTGGGACAACCTCGTGAAGGTTGCCAACGATACCCCAGTCAGCCACCTCAAAGATAGGGGCTCTTTTATCTGTGTTAATGGCAATAATATACCGTGAGCCAAGCATACCAGCCCTGTGCTGGATAGCACCAGATATGCCACATGCAATATAGAGCTCTGGCCTGACTGTCTGGCCTGTTTGCCCCACCTGTCTTTCTGCCGGGAGCCATCCTTCTTCAATCACCATTCGTGTCCCGGCCACTTCGCCTCCGAGAACCTCTGCAAGGGAAAAAAGAGGCTGCATTCCCTTCTCTGAGCCCACACCTCTTCCACCGGCTATAATTACCTTGGCATCACACAGGTTGATCCCCCTTTTCTTTTCCCTGACCATGTCCAGAATCCTGGTGAGTGTATCTGCGTCCAGTAATGTGACATCTTTTTTGATTATCGCAGGTTTTTTCTGTGAACGGTCCCTCCTTTTGGCCTCCATAACACCTGGTCTCACCGTTGCCATCTGGGGTCTGGTATACGGTGTTTGTATCGTTGCCATAACATTTCCACCAAATGCAGG
>CAZBBQ010000157.1:1176-4478 GCA_964489745.1 uncultured Desulfobacteraceae bacterium | reverse complement strand
AGTTTACAGGTCTCAAACAAATCAATAGGGTCAATAAAATCTTCTATGTTTGACCTATCTTCAATTTCCTTTGCAAATCCATCAAGTACATGACATGTGCCACATGAAACGATAGAAATCCCCATCTTATCTCTTTCAAACCGTGCCAGCTGATCAAGGTGATCTGGTAGTTTTTCTGCTTTTAGTCCCTCAAACTGAGAGGCGGTTAATTTTTTCATATCAGGCGTCATCACAAATTTTGCCAAGGTCCCTTTCTTGGCCATCTCCACACCGTGAGGACCATACATAATGGTTACCTTTTTAACCTTGTAATGTCTTCGTGCCACCCATGCAGTAGTATAGGCTGTATAATGATTCCACTTCTTATCGGGGCCTGTATTTATCATAATAAGGATATTGTCTACTATTGCCATTATTTGCATCCCCCTTTACAGTGATTACTTCCCTTTTTTTGACGAGGAAGTATATTCTTCTCCTTTTTTCCTGTCAAGCCTCGATCAGGATATTATTTTTTTCAAAAACTTACCGGTATACGATTCCTTAGTAATGGCAATCTTCTCAGGTAAGCCAGAACCAACAATAAAGCCCCCCTTCTCTCCCCCTTCCGGACCCAAATCAATTATATAATCAGCTGACTTAATAATATCCATATTATGCTCTATTACTATAACCGTATTTTCCAAATCGACTAAATGATTTAAGACATCTAAGAGTTTCTGTATGTCTGCGAAATGGAGTCCGGTTGTAGGTTCATCCAAAAGATACAGGGTTCTTCCTGTATTCTTTTTCCTCAACTCTCGGGATAGTTTAATCCTCTGTGCCTCACCACCGGAAAGAGTGGTGGCAGGCTGCCCAAGTTTTATGTATCCAAGTCCAACGTTAAACAATAACTCTAATCTTGCTCGGATCTGGGGGATAGGTGAAAAAAACAGCAGAGCCTCTGCCACTGTCATGTCAAGCACATCTGCAATATTCTTTCCTTTATACCGTATCTCAAGGGTATCCCGATTATACCTCAATCCCTTACACACATCACAGGTAACATATACATCCGGGAGGAAGTGCATCTCAATTTTGATAATCCCATCACCCTTGCAAGACTGGCACCTTCCTGCATCTACATTAAAGCTAAACCTGCCCGGGGTATACCCCCTAACCCGGGATTCTGGTAGCCGAGAAAATAGATCTCGAATATGTGTAAATACTCCTGTATAGGTTGCTGGGTTAGACCGTGGGGTTCTTCCGATAGGGTTCTGATCTATGTTAATTGCCTTATCCAGATACTCTATGCCCCTTACTCTTCTCATCCGACCAATCCTTCCCTTTGAATGGTAAAATTTTTGCGCCAGGGCAGGATAGAGAATCTGGTTTATTAAGCTGCTCTTGCCAGACCCTGAAACCCCGGTAATGCACGTAAAAGTACCCAAAGGAATAGTAACATCAATATTTTTAAGGTTATTCTCTGCTGCCCCTTCAATAACTATTTCCTTTCCATTGCCTTTTCTTCTAAGGGTTGGAACAGGGATAGAAAGTCTTCCTGAAAGATACTGACCAGTGAGTGAATTTTTATCTTGCACGATCTGAGCAGGTGTGCCGGTAAATGTCACATGACCTCCCTGCTCACCGGCCCCTGGCCCCATATCTACGATGTAATCTGCTGAAAGGATCGTTTCTGGGTCATGCTCCACAACCAACACCGTATTACCCAATTCCTTTAATCGTTTGAGAGTCTGTAAGAGTTTATTATTGTCCCTGTGATGCAATCCAATGCTTGGTTCATCCAAGACATACAATACACCGGAAAGAGAAGAACCGATCTGAGTGGCCAATCTGATCCGCATCTCTTCTCCACCTGAAAGTGTTGATGTTGACCTATCAAGAGAAATGTAGTCAAGCCCTACGCTCTCTAAAAAACCAAGCCTTTTAATAATTTCTTTTAGTATTTGCCGACCTATTATCTCTTCTTTTTCTGTTATCTTTAGCCCTTGAAAATATTCATGGGCCTTAGTAATAAATAATGAAGTTACCTCAGCGATAGATTTTCCACCTATCTTTACAGCAAGGCTTTCTGTTTTTAGTCTTGCTCCATTACATTGAGGGCATGGCCTAATATTCATGAATCTCTCTATCCATTCCTTAGAAAAAGAAGAATCTGTCTCGTGGTATCTCCTGTTAAGGTTTGGAATAATTCCCTCAAAGGGTTTTTTATAAAAATGGCGTCTATCGTCTCTGTCAGAATAGAATCTGATCTCCTCTTTCCCTGAACCATAGAGAAATGCCTTTTGAATTTTCTCTGGGAGTTCACTAAAAGGCGTGTATAAATCAATTTCATAATGCTGAATAAGGGAGTCCAGCATCTGGTAAAAATATATCGAATTCCTTCCTGCCCATGGTTCGATTGCTCCCTCTCGTAAGGAAAGACCGGGGTCTGGAACAATTAAATCGGGGTCGAAGTACATCTTGATTCCAAGACCGCCACATTCCTCACATGCCCCTAATGGATTATTAAAGGAAAACATCTGGGGAGTCAGTGGTGGGAAGCTAAAACCGCATACCGGGCACGATGCTTTCTTGCTAAAACGATGCTCTGCCTCGCCAATGAGATCCACAATTGCCAACCCATCTGATAAAGTAAATGCCAGTTCTAAGGAATCGGCAAGCCTCCTTTGTATGGTTTTGTTTACTATTAATCTGTCAATAATTACCCTGATAGAATGCTTCTTTTTTTTATCCAGGTTGATGTCAGAATCGAGCAATATGATATCGCCATCAATCTCAACTCTTACAAAACCTTCCTTTCTCAAACGGTCAAGCAGATTAGCGTGCTCTCCTTTCCTACCATCCACCACAGGGGATAAGATCTGGATCTTGCTTCCATCCTCAAATGTCATTATTTTATCTACAACCTGTTGAACGGATTGTGACGTAATGGGAATATTACAATGAGGGCAAAAGGGATGTCCAATCCTTGCAAATAGAAGCCTCAGGTAATCATAGATTTCGGTCACAGTCCCCACTGTCGACCGTGGGTTTTTGCTCGTAGATCGACTCTGAATAGAAATGGCAGGAGAAAGACCCTCAATGGAATCTACATCTGGCTTATCCATCTTCTCTAAAAATTGCCTGGCATAGGCGGAAAGTGACTCTACATACCTCCTCTGTCCCTCAGCATATATGGTGTCAAAGGCAAGCGTTGATTTGCCAGAGCCAGACAATCCGGTAATAACAACTAATTTGTTCCTGGGGATAGTAACGTCTATATTCTTAAGATTATGTTGCCTCGCCCCTCTGATAACTATATC
>CAZBBQ010000157.1:0-1076 GCA_964489745.1 uncultured Desulfobacteraceae bacterium | reverse complement strand
AGTGCAACCCACCTCAACTTCAACCTTGTGCCTTTCGCCTTGCACTTGCTATTTTTGTGGCCATCCTTATTGCAGCTATGAGACTGGACGGATCAGCTACTCCTTTTCCGGCAATATCATATGCTGTGCCATGGTCAACAGAAGTTCTGACAATAGGTAAGCCAAGGGTTATATTTACTGAATCTGAAAAATGAAGCAATTTCACAGGAATTAAGCCCTGATCATGGTACATAGCAACAACCGCATCAAATTTGCCATTAATAGCATGATAAAATATGGTATCAGCAGGAAAAGGTCCATCTACAAGCAAACCCTCAGTCTTGGCTTCATCCACTGCTGGTTGTATTATCTCTTTATCCTCCAGGCCAAATAAGCCTGCCTCTCCTGCATGAGGATTCAGGCCAGCCACAGCCACATGAGGTTTTTTAATAGCAAAATCCTCTTCTAGGGTGCGGTAAGTGAGCCTAATCGTTTTTAATATCAGGCCTTTATTCAACCTTTGCGGCACTTCTTTTAAGGCACAGTGTATAGTTACCAGCGATACCCTAAGACTCTCGTTTGCCAGCATCATACCATAGTCCCTTGTATTGGTAAGGCTTGCAAGAAGCTCAGTATGACCGTCAAACCTGTAACCAGCCTTATGCATAAGCTCTTTGCTGATAGGGCAGGTAACCATTGCTGATACTTGACCATCCTTGTTAAAATCTACTGCCTTTATTATATAATCAACCATGGCTTTTCCACCAGGTACAGTGGGTCGCCCTGGTACAAATGAGTCCCGCTTGAGATTTGAAACAGATATAACGTCAACCAGCCCTGGGCTTCCTGTCACCTCTGAAGGGGTTTTTATTGTGCGAAATGAAAGTGGTCCAAGCTTTTTAGATACCATTCTAAGGACATTTATATCCCCCAGCACAATAGGCTTGCATACCTGATAGATATCACCTTGTAATAAAGTCTTAAGGATAACTTCAGGGCCTATTCCAGCAGGGTCACCCATAGTAATAGCAATACGAGGAAGATCATACATAATAAATTCCAATTATTTCTTTGTAATAACTTTTTATTATCTTCTT
>CAZBBQ010000156.1:0-4508 GCA_964489745.1 uncultured Desulfobacteraceae bacterium | reverse complement strand
ATGATCGAAATACGTTTTCATGGACGGGGTGGTCAGGGGTCGGTAGTTGCATCCAAAATCTTAGCCACATCGATATTCCTGGATGGGAAATATTCCCAGTCCTTCCCTGCCTTTGGGGTAGAGAGAAGGGGGGCTCCAGTAACAGCCTTTTTACGAGTCGATGACAAACCCATTAGGATACGCACAGAGATATATGAGCCAGATCATATTGTCATCCTTGATCCCCTGCTCGTTGATCAAGTTCCTCTTGCAGACGGACTGAAAAAGGAAGGTATTGTAATCATCAATAGCAAAAAAAAGCCAGATGAGTTTTCCGATACATTTAAAGGCTTTCATGTTGCCACTGTTCCAGCTGGCAAAATTGCTGTAAAGCATCATCTTGGGAGTCATCAATCTCCTATTGTCAACACTGCCATATTAGGTGCTGTTGCTAAGGTGCTTGGGATAGTTTCAATGAAAAGCCTGATCGAGGGAATCAACACTGACGTGCCAGCCCACACAGAAGATAATGCTGCCGCTGCTAAAGAAGCATATGAAATGGTAAGCGAGGTAGTGCAATTGTAGTCAATTTGTGTCAGTAGTATGTTGTACGTTGACCGTTGGAGAACAGGGAACGATGAATCATCTATAGACACTGTATAATAACAGATAATCTGATGTAAATAGACGTACCAGGTTTTGTGAGAGGATGAAATATGAAATACACTGAAAAGCAGGTGAACGTCCCATTATGTGCAATATCCACCACCTCTGGACTAGTTAATAAGACCGGAACCTGGAAGTTTGCTGAACCGCGTTTTGTTGATCGCATTTCTCCGTGTAACCAGCAATGCCCTGCTGGAGAAGACATCACCGGATACATGTATCTGGCTGGTCAAGGAAAATTTGAAGAGGCATGGAGATTAATTATGGAGGAAAATCCCTTCCCTGCAATCATGGGACGGGTTTGTTTTCATACCTGTGAGGAGCAGTGTAACAGAAAAGATCACGATGAGGCTGTATCGATTCACTCAGTAGAATGCTTTATCGGTGACTATGCCCTTTCCCATGCACTCAAAATACCAGGTATCCAACCAGAAAAAGGGAAAAAGGTTGCTATTGTCGGCGCTGGCCCTGGAGGCATGAGTGCGGCCTACCATTTAAAAAGGATGGGGTATGCTGCTACTATATTTGACTCTCATCAGAGCCCCGGAGGTATCATGCGCTACGGTATTCCTTCATACAGGCTCCCTCATAAAGTTCTTGATGGTGAGATCAACAGACTGCGCGACATAGGGATAGAATTTAACATGGGAGTAAGGGTAGGGATAGATATCTCCTGGGATTCCCTTGAAAGCCAGTTTGATGCAGTATTCATTGCTATTGGGGCCTGGGAAGAAACTCACCTTGGTATCGAGGACATACGCACGGAAGGAGTATATAATGCCCTTGAATTTTTGCATCAAATCAACCTTGATAAAAATCCAAAAATAGGCAAAAAAATTAGTGTCATTGGTGGAGGAAACAGCGCCATAGACTGTGCCAGATCCTCCCGCAGACTCGGAGCAGAGGTGACTGTCATCTATCGTAGAACTGAGAAAGAGATGCCGGCCCATTGGGAGGAGATTGAAATGGCAAAGGAAGAGGGTGTTCAATTTCTCTTTCTTGCAGCCCCGCAAGGGATATCTGGCAATGAGCACATTACAGGCATCACACTCGAAAAGATGGCACTAGGAGATAAGGACGACTCTGGCCGAAGGCGACCACTCCCAACTGGAGAGACCTTTGCTATTGAGGGTGACGGGATGATAATCGCCATAGGAGAAACTACCCACGTGGCTGACCTTCCCTCCTTTATCTCGCAGAAAAATGGCGTCGTTACAACCGATCAGATGGGACACACTGATCACTCAAAGATCTTTGCTGGTGGAGACATTATCGATATTCCCCATACAGTCACGCATGCTATCGGCTCAGGCAAGCGTGCCGCCATAGCTATTGACCAATTTCTTGAGGGAATAAAGGCTGATGAAGACAGCTTCACTCAATTCAGGTGGGGGGCAAAAGGAAATGTGAGTGTTGGCCGTATACAGGGAGCAACCCAGTTTATACGAAGAAATCCAACCTCAGAGATAATAGACTACACCGGTATGAATCCCTTTTATTTTGATCACCGGCAAAGTATAAAAAGGAATAAAATCGCTGTAGAAGAACGATTAAAGGGTTTTCAGGAGGTAATCAAAACCCCTTCTCAAGAAGAGGCAGTCTCCGAAGCCCAGCGCTGTTTTAATTGCGGTTCCTGCACCGAGTGTGGGAATTGCTATATCTTTTGCCCGGATAACGCCATAAAAAAAGATCCAGGTGGCTATGGATATATTGCAGATATGGACTATTGCAAAGGATGCGGGATATGCGTCAATGAATGCCCTCGAGGGGCAATGAAAATGGAATTTATGGAGTAAAAAGATGAGAAAGGTTATCACAGGAAACGTGGCAGTGGCTTATGGGGCAATGCTTTCTGATGTACAGATAGTTGCCGCCTATCCAATTACACCCCAGACAACCATCATTGAGGAGTTAGCCACTATGCAGGCTGAGGGATTGGCGGGTTTCGACTTCATCAAGGTAGAATCCGAACATTCAGCCATGGCCGCATGCATTGGGGCCTCAATGGGTGGAGCACGAGCATTTACTGCCACCTGCGGGCAGGGATTACTACTGATGCATGAGATGCTCCATTATGCGACTGGTGCAAGGACACCGATCGTGCTCGCCAATGTCAACAGGGCTGTAGCTGCCCCCTGGACCATCTGGAGCGATCAGACCGACTCTGTCTCGCAAAGGGAGACCGGCTGGATCCAACTTTACTGTGAGGGAAATCAGGAGGTCCTGGATACCACCATTATGGCATTCAAGATCGCAGAAACCTTGCGGCTCCCAGTAATGGTTGTCCTGGATGCATTTTTTCTCTCCCACACCTCTGAGCCAATCGATATTCCGGATAAAGAGGGAGTAAGGAGCTTTCTTCCTGCCTTTGATCCAGGAGACCTGTGGCTCAACCCGGATAATCCCAAAACCTTTGGTGGCATTACCATGAATACTGACTATATGGAATTCAGGTGGCAAATCCAGAGAGATATGGAGAAGGCCAAAGATGTCATCAACTCAGTTCATGAAGAATTTGCCAAGACGTTTGGAAGAACATATCACCAGGTGGAAGGATACCACGCCGATGATGCGGATGTTGTTATGGTTGTCTCAGGCACTGTCGCATCTACCGGAAGGGATGCCATAGATTCCTTAAGGGAAAAGGGAGAAAAGGTGGGCATGGTAAAGGTAAAGACCCTTCGCCCATTTCCCAGGGAGGAAGTAATCGCAACCTTAAAAGGAAAGAAAAAGGTCGCGGTTATTGACCGGAATTTCTCCCCGGGTGCCACGGGCATATGGGCTCAGGAGATCAAGAGTGCCCTTTACGAGCTTCCTGAGCATGAAAGACCGCTTATCTATGGGTACATTGCAGGTCTTGGTGGCAGGGATATAAGTGTAAACACCATTGAAGAAATTTACAGGAAAACACTGAAAGATGATCGACCAGATGATGTCGATATATGGATAGGAGTAAACTATGTATAGCCTAAATCAAAGATTTGACAACAGAGATATCCCTGAAGATGAGTTCATGACCTCTGGAAATCTCGCCTGTGCCGGTTGCGGGGCATCTCTTTCCATGAGGCTGGCATTAAAAGGGTTAGGGAAACCAACGGTCCTTGTGGTGCCTGCCTGCTGCTGGACAATCATACCAGGCATCTGGTCTTCCTCCACCATGGATGTTCCTCTCTTTCATTGTGCCTTTGAGACAACGGGGGCAACCATATCTGGTGTGAAGGCAGCATACAGACAAAG
Source organism: uncultured Desulfobacteraceae bacterium (assembly GCA_964489745.1). Lineage (GTDB taxonomy): Bacteria > Desulfobacterota > DSM-4660 > Desulfatiglandales > B25-G16 > B33-G16. Next base: position 626 of record CAZBBQ010000156.1, on the reverse strand, counting down.
GGGCATGGATGAAATTTGCGTTGTTGGATGGGCAGGTGATGGAGGCACCTTTGATATTGGTATCCAGGCGCTGTCAGGCGCTGCAGAGAGAAATGATGATGTTATCTATGTATGCTATGACAACGAGGCCTACATGAATACCGGAATCCAACGCTCGAGCGCAACCCCGAAGGGTTCCTGGACAACAACAACCCCGGTGAAAAGGCCAAAGTTCGAGCAAAAGAAGGATTTTGATGAGATAATGCTTGCCCACAGAATCCCGTATCTTGCTACTGCCACAGCCGCCTATCCTCAGGATATGATCGCCAAGTTTAAAAAGGCCAGGTCGATCAAAGGAACAAAATTTATCCATCTTCTTGCCGCCTGCCCCACAGGCTGGAGAATGCCTGAAAATTTGTCCATAGAGGTTATGCGTCTGGCTGTGCTCTCCAACATCTTCCCTTTATATGAGGTACATGACGCTGAGATCTACACACAAACAGTGATCCCTGATGAAATTATTCCAGTGGAAAAATATATCCACCTTCAGGGCAGATTCCGACACCTAACCGAGCAAGATATTACCGAATACCAGAAGATGGTGGATAAAAGGTTTGAGCGTTTCCAAGAGAGGTTTGAAAAAGGAA
>CAZBBQ010000155.1:3064-4524 GCA_964489745.1 uncultured Desulfobacteraceae bacterium | reverse complement strand
ATGTATTACAATAACAGAGATATACGACTGGAAGAAATCCCTGTACCCAAAATCAAAGCAGATGAACTGCTTGTCAAGATGCATGCATGTGGGATCTGTGGCAGCGATGTTCTAGAATGGTATAGAATAAAAAAGGCCCCTCTTGTCCTCGGCCATGAGATGACAGGGGAGATAGTTGAAGTGGGAAAAGATATTAACAAATATAGAGTAGGCGATCGGGTCTTTGTGTCCCATCATGTCCCTTGTAACACCTGCCATTATTGTTTAAATGGTCATCATACTGTATGTGACACCTTAAGAACAACAAACTTTGATCCCGGAGGATTTGCCGAATTTATTAGGATCCCTGGCATCAATGTTGACCGGGGAGTATTCCCGCTACCTGATGAGATCTCCTATGAAGAGGGAACATTTATTGAGCCATTAGCCTGTGTTTTAAGAGCACAAAAAACTACTCATCTCCAGCCAGGTCAAACGGTCTTTATAATTGGGGGAGGAATTTCAGGCCTGCTCCATATTAAACTGGCAAAGGCTTTGGGTGCCAGCTCTGTGATAGTAACCGACATAAATAAAAAACGGCTGGTATTCGCTGAGAAATGCGGGGCGAAAGCAGGCATACTGGCTGACAATAACATCCCCGAGCATCTTAAAGAAATTAATAATGGGCGCCTCGCTGATGTGGTAATAATTGCTACCGGTGCTTTAGAGGCAATTTCTATGGCCTGGAAAACCGTTGATAGAGGGGGGGCTATTCTTTTGTTTGCTCCGCCAGAGCCAGGCACCGATATCGCTCTGCCCTTATTTGACATCTGGCATGATGTGATAACAATTACGACATCTTATGCTGGTGCTCCCTTAGATATATGTGAGGCGATCGAGTTGATTAAATCAAAAACCATTATCGTAAAGGATATGATAACTCATCGTTTTCCACTTGCAAGGGCAGGTGAAGGATTTTCCCTTGTTGCAAAAGCCCAAGATTCGATAAAGGTTATTGTCCATCCGTAACCTACCCATCTCCTCCAGGAATAATTATCCTTTTATCATCAGTAAGCTGTTCAATAAATGGCAGCGGGATTTTTTCGAGGTGAACTTTTGAATATCATGTAAAAATAAGTAGCAAAAGGAAAATAAAGTATGGTAATTTATTTAGAGCAGCTTATCATAGCTGAATGCTATCAAATTATTACCGCCTGTTTAAAGGGAAAGGCTTATTTTCCATGAATTGCACTGCATATTTTCGCCTTTATGAAGAGCTGAATGATTATCTTCCTGTGAGCAAGAGAAAAGAAACTTTTAGCCTGTCTCTAAAAAGTCCAACCACCATCGATGAGGCAATTTGCTCTCTGGGCGTGCCACGTGAAGAGGTTGATCTTGTTCTTGTCAACAGCGAATCAGTTCCCTTTGACTATCGTATTGCTGAGGGAGATAAAATCAGCATATACCCTATTTTTGAATCC
>CAZBBQ010000155.1:1505-2964 GCA_964489745.1 uncultured Desulfobacteraceae bacterium | reverse complement strand
CTAAGGAATTTGAAAAGCGGACAAAGAAGGTTGTTATATAGATTATTTATTTTCCAATTTTAGATCACTTTAAACTTTAGGCACTTTAGGCACTTGTTTATTTATTCTTCTAACTCCACATTCCAATAAATGTAGTCCCTCCATGACTGTGGCGTATGCTTAAAATGTAATGTGATCTTTAAAATAGATAACCATTCAGGAATGCTTGGTTGCTTGATTAAAACCATTGAAGCTTCTGAGGGAATCCTCCCCCCTTTTTTTCTGTTACACTTAATGCAGCAGGTAACAATATTTGTCCATTCTGTCTTACCTCCGCGTGCCCTGGGCAAAACATGATCCCACGTAAGCTGATCCGGAGTGAGTCTCTTGCCACAATACTGACACTTGTAATCATCCCGAATGTAGATATTCTGCCTACTAAATCTTACTGGTATCTTTGGCCTTTTAATAAACCTTAGAAGTCGGACAACTGCCGGCAGCTTAATGGCGAAACTGACTGAATGGACCTCCCTGGTATATTCTTCAATTACTTCAACCTTACCCAGGGTAAGCATAATGACTGCCTTCTTCCAGTTGATGACCTTAAGAGGCTCATACGTGATATTTAGAAGCAGGACCTGTTCCATCGTAACAATCTTTTTAAAAATATTAGAGCCTTTTCTTTGTAAATGCTCTACCAGAAGGACTTTTTAAATAAACCTCAAAATCAAGGGCTTTTTGGCGATCTGTAAAGGCAATAGCTGTTTTTAGTCGCCAAGGTTTGTATTTCGATGTATGGGAATTATATCCATGATTATGAGCCTTCATCCGGGACTCTAGATCCTCCGTGAAACCAATGTAGAATCGATCTGGTTTTGTCTCCGATTGTAAAATATATGTGTAATAGAATTTTACTCGAGTTCATACTAAAATTCAGTAACACTTGTCCGAGTGGATTATTGAGGTATTAAACAGCAAAAGTGGCTTGCCGAGCCGCAGCTTTGAGCGACTCTCGATTCAACTCTTTCTTTGCCCGACTTCGCTTATTGGCTTCGTCGCGGCAGCCTTCTATTTCCGCTTCGCTCCAAGTGAAGGCTGGTCGGGGCGAAAGGATTTGAACCTTCGACTCCCTGCTCCCAAAGCAGGTGCGCTACCAGACTGCGCCACGCCCCGAATACTGTAACTCTAATACATTATTTCCCCTTAAAAAATCAAGTAAATTATAGAATAGTTTAGTTCGTTGGCAAATTGAACCAATAAAAGCCGCTTGTTTTTTACACATCTTTTTGTTGACTTTGTAAGGATTAGAGAATATTTATTTTAACAAAAACAGGAGAAAGTAAAAAGCAATGTTAGATATCCAAAACCAAAAAGATTATCGCAATATTGATATAGACAAGGTTGGGATAAAAGATATCAGGTATCCAATAACGGTTCGGGACAAAGAAATAAAAACCCAACAGACTGTAGCTTCGATTAA
>CAZBBQ010000155.1:0-1405 GCA_964489745.1 uncultured Desulfobacteraceae bacterium | reverse complement strand
AAATAGCAGATCTTGGGAAAAAACAAACGGACAATGGACAATAAACAACTGACAACATACAACAAACAAAGGGAAAAAACATGTCTGATAAACTAAAAAAGATGTATAAAACAATGATGGATGATCATTTTCCTCCCCAGATTACAATAGATTTTGGAGATCAAAAACTCATCTACCGAAAAAGGACTTGGAAAATAGCCGATGAAGCTTCAGGGGAGTTGATTGAGAAAGGCCTCAGATATGGAGAAAATCCGGGGCAAGAGGCAGCCGTTTATGAGCTGGTAAATGGAAACCTCATGCTTGGTGAATGTCAATTTATTGAATCAGGGAAAGGGCTGGTTTCAGGCATAGATGAAGAACAATTAATCCAAAGTGGAAAACATCCAGGAAAAATTAACCTAACAGATATAGACAATGCTCTTAATATAATAAAATATCTTTCCCTGCAACCGGCCGTGGTAATCCTTAAGCATAATAATCCTTGTGGTGTGGCCTATGGATCAAGTGTTGCAAATGCCTATCAAAAAGCAAACATGGCAGATAGAATAGCAGCCTTTGGTGGTTGCGCAGTCTTTAATAGGCCTATTGATAAAGAGACAGCCCAATTAATTAGCGCTAATTATCTCGAGGTTGTGGTCGCGCCTGAATTTGAAGATGGAACTATATCTATTCTCAATAAAAGCTTGAATCTCAGGATTATCAAAATCAGCAAAATTGATAGATTAGCCGAATATACGGAGAAACGTTTCGTTGACTTTAAAAGCCTTATTGATGGGGGAATAATACTACAGCAATCACCTATAAATAGAATAAAATCACCAGCTGACTTTGAACTGGCATCAATTGAATATAAAGGAAAACTATATAAAATTGCCAGGAATCCCACGGAAGAAGAATATGCTGATATGCTTTTTGGCTGGCAGGTGGAACAGGGTGTTACATCCAACTCGGTCATCTATGTTAAGGACGGGGTAACAGTTGGTATTGGCACAGGGGAGCAAGACAGGGTAGGCGTAGCAGAAATAGCTATTTATAAAGCCTATACAAAGTATGCAGATTCCCTCTGTTTTACCAAACTCGGTATCCCTTACAAAGAATTGGAAGCCGAGATACATAAAGGAAAAAAGGATGCTGCAGTAAAGGAGGAGATTGATAAGGCAACTGCTGCAAAACATGGCGGTCTCATAGGCGCAACCATGGTGTCTGATGCATTTTTTCCTTTTAGAGACGGAGTAGATGTAGCCATAAAGGAGGGAATAAGGGCCATTGTTCATCCAGGGGGATCGTTAAGGGATTTTGAATCAATCGAGGCATGTAATGAGGCCAATCCTCAGGTAACCATGGTATTTACCGGTCAGAGGGCATTTAAGCACTGAAAATGGATTTTTTTCTCTTTGAGAGGTAA
>CAZBBQ010000154.1:0-4592 GCA_964489745.1 uncultured Desulfobacteraceae bacterium | reverse complement strand
CTCTCGAGTTGTTTTTATGCCTGCAATTGGGTGCTCCCAATCAGGATACCCTATAGCTAACCCAATCATGATCCGTTTTGATTCAGGAATTCCTGCAATCTTTCTAAGGTGTTTCGGATAGTCAACGATCGCACGCATAATGCATGTGCCAAGACCAAATTCCGGGGCAGCAAGGGCAATGGTTTGAGTGACAAGACCAACATCCAGTATTGGCCAGTTACTCTGTAAGATTTTATCTACAGTTACAATAATGACAGAAGGTGCGTCATAGAACTGCATCATCTTCTCACTCCATTCCCTTTTCTTATTTGCTTTGGTTATACCCATTATTGTAAATATCTGCTTTGCCAGTGCCACCTGGCGCTCCTTATACACACCTTCAAGAACAGGTGCGATATCCCTTGTATCACCAACAGGGATATCAGGATCAGGTAATTCCCCACAACGATAGTCTTCTAAATAGGCTTTTTTCACCTCCTTTAGCACGTTGCCTCTCACTACAAAAAATTCCCATGGCTGAAGGTTAACAGCCGAAGGTGCACGGGTTGCCACCCCTAACAGTTTTATCAAGACGTGCTCAGGGACCGGATCATGTCTAAAGGCCCTGATTGATTTTCTTGATTTTATTGCCTCTAAAACCTCCATTCTATGCCTCCAAAAAAGTACATGCTTTCAAAGTAATTTCTAACATAGTTGATATCTTTAATCCTTATTGAGCGGAATCTTGCTGTATAATTCCTTTTTCAGCATTTCTGTCAAGGAAAAAATCTTTGTTTCATTAAGTCCGGTGTGAATCCCTAATGAATTAAAATAATCAACAAGCATCTCTGTGGGTTGATTACCAGGGGCACCAGTAACACAGCCCCCGGTTCCGCCCAGGGATGAATCGAATCGCCTGATACCTAAATCATAGGCGATCTTGGTATTGGCAATTGCCGCTTCCCCTGATATATGATGTGGATGGTACCCCAGTTTATTCACCGCACTCCCCGCTCTTTTGTTAAGGATACTTTCAAAAATCTCCCTTGTTCTTTCTTCATTTGCAACCCCTTGCAGGTCCGAAAGGGTTACTGTAGCAACTCCGAGATTAAACAAAAGATCGATATAAGTGTTTACCTCGTCAAGGTCGGGTTTGATGAGAACGCCATTTTCCGGTTCAAAGTAGCCGAAAGTAGCCGAGATGTAGCCAGTTATTCGTATATTATGACAAGAGGCATCCCTTATAATTTTTTTATATTCCTCAATTGTCTCCTTGAGAGGTCTCCCCAAATTTGCGATATTATGAGCTTCGATAGCAGAAAAGAATACTCCCATAGTATGATTATACCCATCAGGACCAAGATCAAGGTCAAGAAAGGTTTTATACCCTGCATTATTTGGAACAAGAGTAATAAGATTTAGCCCATTGATTCTACCAAGATCTTGCGTAATCTTAGCTATTGCCTCTCTATTCATTGCAGGGGATATTTTTGGATGGACACAGGAAAGGATTTCAATATTTCTTATTCCTGCATCAATAAGCTGTAACGCTATTTTAAGTCTGATTTCCGGGGTAAAGATATGAAGGTATTCAGCTGGAATATTTTGACCATATTCCCTTAAGGTTACATCAATAATAGTTACGCTATCATTTTTATCATTTGGCATTTGTTATTCACTCAACGTAACTACTCAGGTATCTTGCCACTAAGACACCAAGACACTAAGATTATAAAATTATTCTTCATAATAGCCTTTTTAATCCCGATAAATCGGGATCGAAATTAATGAAAAAACTCCGTTATTCAATGTATATTCATCTTCTCTTTGAGTCTTTGTGGCTTCGTGGCTGAATAGTTACAACTCAATAAACACAACAAACCAGTTATTCTTTCTTATCCGGAAGGACTTGGGGGATTTTTTTCACCACCTCTTTCCCCTCAGAGATTGCCCTGCCCACTTTTTTCGACTCTTTAAAGAATTTTTTCTTCCAGGTTTTGTAGAGATCTGGTGATATGAGCCTGGACATAGATTGATATGTGACAATTACCATGCGAGCCGTAGTTGATTTAGTTACCAAGGGACTCTTGGAGGGAATAAAAAAGATAAGGAGCACTATCAGAAGATACGAGATAATAATGCCCTTAATCAGGGCAAGACCAAAGCCAAGGCCTCTATCAAGCCAGGCAATGAGCAATTTTTTAAAAAGATGGTGCAAAAGCATTCCAGATAGGTTGAATATAATAACCACCACAATAAACAGCAGTAAAAAACTGATAAGAGAAAGAGATTTTTCTAAGGGAATGTATGTCTTAAGAAGGTCAGCCATCTGAGGATGATAGTGATTACCAATCCAGATTCCAAAAATGATGCCAGCAAGGGAAGATATTTCCCTGAAAAAGCCCCTGAAAATACCCTTAACAACAAAGAAGGCCATTAATCCAAGGATTATGTAATCAAGAATATTCATGTGTATTCTTTATCAAAGGCGATTTTTATAAGTCAAGTTCATTTACCATGCCAGAAAGCAATTCTTGATATTTATGGTTTGTTGAAAAACTCCCTGTCAGAAAGTAAACTTCTAATAGGGTAAAAAGAAGGTTGGACAGCAACTAATTGCATAAAGCCGAAAAGCTTCTAAAAGGGTTAGCATATTCTCACATATATTCCTTCTGATTTGATCAAAGATACCGGTTATGATACATATCTATGTATGAGCTTACAAAAAAAACTTCTTTTAGCCTTTGGTGTCATTATGCTTGACCTGGTTATCTTCTTTCTGCCCCTGACAGCAATTTTTCTCGCATATGTTATAATATACAATCCACCCTGGGTAAAGGATTTACTTGAAAGGCTTGAATAGAATAGGGAAAGAGGCAGTAAGCAGCAAATAAGCGGGGTTCGGATTACGAGCTTCGAGCTACATGAGCTATGTAGGATTTATTGTGCGCGCAGTTTTCACTATTGAGTTATAACTATGAATCAGGTTTTCACACACAAGGCCAAAGAACTTGGGTTTATTGCGGTGGGTTTTTCTAGGCCAACAACTCCTCTCTACTTTGACTTTTTCTGTCACTGGCTCAAAGAGATTGAAACAGGAAATATGAATTATTTGAAAAAAAATATAGCTATTCGAAAAGATCCTTCACGACTTCTTGAGGGATTAAAGACCATCATTTCTCTTGCATATCCATATCCAGCAGGTAAGCCATCTACTCCTGATGGATATACCACCTCGAGATATAGCACACCTCAAGAAGCCGATTATCATCTTCGGTTGAAAAAATTAGGAAAGCAGCTATGCGCATTCGTTACAGAGATATTCCCTAAAAGTAAAAGCAGGGTATGTGTTGATTCGGCCCCTATTCTTGAGAGGAGCTTTGCGGAAATGAGTGGCATTGGGTTCATTGGGAAAAACAATATGCTGATTGTTCCAGGCTATGGCTCATACTGTTTTTTGGTTGAAATTTTGACCACAGCCCAATTTACTATCCCTTTTTTTAACGGGATAGAAAACAGGTGTGGTTCATGCACGAAATGTATTGATATGTGCCCTACAGGGGCCTTGAAAGCCCCATTTTATATTGATGTTTCTCAATGCCTTTCATATCTCACGATAGAGACAAAGGATGCCGTTGATAAAGAAACAGCCAAAAAAATGGGAAATACCTTTTTTGGCTGTGATGTCTGTCAGGAGGTGTGCCCTTTTAATAAAAAGGAATCCGGTGTTGTCGCGCTTCCGTCCACAAAAGAAATGCTGACAATGACCGAGAGAGATTTTAAAAAAATCTTTGGAAAGACTGCATTTGAAAGGGCTGGAAAGGAAAAATTAAAAAAGAACATACAAGCGCTTCTTACTTAATAAAACCTCGCTACTTCATGTATGGGTGCCCTGTCTGAGATAGCTTGATTAACCGGGGAATCAGGATCAGGATATCCAACACCGATACCCATCACAACATCCTTTTCCTCAGCTATATTTAGTCTATCCTTGATTTCATCAGCAAAGGCACTTATGAGCCCGATTGGGCATGTTCCTAAACCGATGTTATGGGCTGCAAGAACCATATAGCCTATCGTAATGCCCAGATCAACCAATCTGGCCTTTGAGAAGGCCTGGTCAATAGTGACTATAATAGCTGTCGGGGCACCGTAAAAATTGCAGGAACCCTCATTTATGAAATCCTGAAAGAGGACCCCTTTTTCTAAGTGGGGTAGAATGCAATCCATTAGCTTCCGCTGGCGATCCATGAAATACTCTGGCAAGGTCCTTACTGCACCGGGTCCACAGGAAATATTCCTTTCACGCATGGTTTTTACCAGGACTTTACTTAACCGTATGCGTTCTTCTCCCATCACAACCGTGAATTCCCAGGGCTGAAGATTGATTGCTGAGGGGGCCTTTGTAGAAAGGAGGAGCAATCTTTCTATGATTTCTCTGGGGACTTGCTTGTCTAAAAACGCCCTTGCGCTGTGACGCTCATTTATAATTTTTTCAAGTTCCATACTGTGATCTCCAATTTGTTCTTGGTAAACCTTGGTAAGCGTTTAAACGAGACTTTAAGCTCATGAAGGGTTATTTTTGACAAACTAAAAATATGAAACGGGATTAT
>CAZBBQ010000153.1:0-4594 GCA_964489745.1 uncultured Desulfobacteraceae bacterium | reverse complement strand
TTTAATAATCATAAAAACGCCCAGGCTATTACCAATGCCAGGATGATGACCAATTTATTAAATAAGTAGGGGAAATCTGCTCTATTCTTCTAACATTGACTTCAAACACGCCGTAACCTTTTCTATAAGATCAGGCATATTGTGGCTTTTGTAATGGATTGTTTCAACAGGGTTGCCAAGTTGCATTGTTATTAATCCCTTCTTTAACTTGAAGCTCCCTTTTGGCATAATTTTGTTGGTTCCTTTGATAGCTATCGGAACAATGGGGGTACCTGATTCAATAGCAAGGTAAAAGGCCCCTCGCTTTAAAGGCTGCAAATGCCCATTCTTGCTACGAGTGCCTTCGGCAAATATTACTATTGAAGCCCCGTTTCTAATCCTATCTACTGCCTGTTTAAAGGTGCTTTTGGCCTTTGCCGCAGAGGAGCGGTCAATGCTTATGTATCTTGCTCTCCTCATTGCCCAGCCAAGGATTGGAATCCGCATCAGTTCCTTTTTAAGAATGAATTTAAAATCAACCGGGAGATAGGCCAACAGGGCGAATATATCAAAGAAACTTAGGTGATTTGGAATGTAGATATAGGTCTTTTCTTTATCTATTAAATCGAGCCCATTTATTTCTACCCTCGCGCCTGAGCCCCAAAGAATAATCTTTGACCATGGGGCAGCAGAGTAGAAATGTGTAATCCTACCAGTGGAGGAAAAGATGGATAGGAAAATCGCCATCAGTGCCCAGAAGAGGGTATTTATTACGCCAATGAATGTCCAGATAAAAAGAGATCTGATCATAGTAAGTGACTAAAGTGAGCCCGCCCTGGTGCGACTTCCATGGCAAATGTTACGATCGCTGTAGTCTTTCTGGAGCTTAAGCAGCATAAACTAAGCATTGCGAACCAGGTCTGGGCCAGGGCTAAAGTGCCTAAAGTACTTAAAGTAATTTGTCATTTGTACTTTGCAACTTATAACCCATTATTTTTTCCTCAAGGCTATATTGTATCCAAAAGCTTTTTTTGAACAGTATAGTTTCAAGTTTCAAGTTCACATAATCCCTCAATTCGATTGAGTTTTTTCCTTAACTTTAGGCACTTATAACTTTAAGTACTTTAAACTTAAAAATAACTATGCAATCCAGGGAGATAATTAACACCGAAATAGGTGAAAAGCACAGATGCAAATCCAATTATGCTCATTATTGCCATCCTTTTTCCTCTCCAGCCTCGAACGAATCTGGAGTGAAGCATTGCTGCATAGATAAGCCATGTTATCAAAGACCATGTCTCTTTTGGGTCCCAGCTCCAGTATGATCCCCAGGCAGAGTAAGCCCACACTGAACCAGTAATAATTCCCAAAGTTAAAAAGATAAAGCCAATAACAACACTCTGATAGGTAAGCTCGTCTACTATTTTTCTGCCTGGTAAAAGTCTAAAAAAGAGACGTGGTCTTTCCCCTTTCTCTAATCCTTTTAAGAGGTACATGAATCCAAGGCCACATGCTATGGTAAGTGCAGCATATCCAAAAAAGCATGTGATAACATGGCTTATTAACCAGTTGCTTTGCAGAGCAGGAATCAATGGCTGTATACCACTTTTGACACTCAAGGAGGCAAAGGCCATTGAAAAGAAGGCAAAGGGAACCACAAAGGCGCCAAGATTCTTAGTTTTGATTCGCCACTCTATAATCAGATAGAGGAGTACTATGGTCCAAGAAAAAAAGATGAGAGATTCATAGAGATTGGAAAGCGGTGCATGCCCAATTCCCATCTTGTAGGATTCAAACCACCTCATGATTAATCCCACGGTTTGTGCAATAAGCCCGATAAAGGCAATAATTGAGGCAAGCGATCCCCAGAATTCTTTTCCTGTGACCATTTTAAAGATATAAAATGTGGCTGACCCCAAATAAATAAAGGTTACCCAACTAAGTATTGTCGTATTGATAATCATGGTATCATCTCATCGAGGAAAAATGTCTTAGGAGATGTTCTGTCTCCCGCTTTAGACCAACAGGATCTTTATTACTTCTGGCTCCTACAGATATTCTACTCTTCCCTTCTTGATCATCCACCCTTACCCACAGCCTTTTATGAGAAGAAAAAAAGGTGACAAATAGTCCAAGTATAACAAAAAATGATCCAATTGCCACAATTACAACACCTGGGTCCTGGCTTAGTTGAAGGCCTGTATAATAGTTACTCTCTATTCTGTTGAGCTTGAAATAGTATGGCTTATAGCGGCCAGGATTAAATGTTGGCACTTTTTTAATTAAATCAGGAATTCTGTCTCTCATTTGTTCTATGCGTTTGAATACCCATATGCGCACCGTACCTTCAGGGTTTTGGATATGCATAAGCACAGCTGGACCCATCGACATAAAATTTTTTTCTATCTTTACAATATTCACCGTTGCATTTTTTTCTTTCAGATAAAATGAATCCTTTTGTTTAACCTTTACAGTAGTTTCTTTTTCATTTTCTCTTCTGACAGTTATGTGTGCTTGGCCACCAGGAGTTGTTCCATAACTTGCCTGGTAAAACCTGATTCCATTAACTGTTATTGGATGATTAACCAAGAGGGGCCCTTGAAGAATAACATTGTTATCTTTAAGAAAGCTTAAATTCGATCGGTACTCTTTCGGCATTCCATTTTCATAGAAAGAAATAGTAAACTTGTCACACCTGACAGTAAAATCTAATTTCTTTACCCCCTTTTGTCTTCCCAAATGGACAGTATTGGTAGATTCCCCTTCAGGTATATTTACAAAGGCTCCAAACCCTAACAAAGACCCTATTATTGCACCTGTAATGACGATCAGGATGCTTAAATGTATAATATACACACCAAAATTAGAATACGCCCCTTTTTCTCCATAAAAAAAAGTAGTGCTGTCGGTATCTTTTCTTCTGATCTTTTTGTACTTTCTCCTGAGGAGGTTTTCCACACTGTTAATAACTTCATTACGATTTTTTTCAATGAGAAGGACGTTTTCAGGGGGAAGATTCTCAAAGGGTTTTCTCCTGTCAGGGGAAGGAATGGCGCTGAAAAGCTTCCAGGAAGCTGGTAATCTATTTAAGGAGCAAACTATGAGGTTTAAAGACAGAAGTCCCATCAGAATGATGAACCAGATAGAGTGGTACATATCAAATAGTTGTAAAGAATCGAAGACTTGTACCAATCCAGGACTAAGATGCCGGAAAGTTTCCCCTCCTTCATATTGCTGGGGAATAATTGTCCCCACTATAGATGCAACAGCAATGATAATTAAAAGGATGATCGTTAATTTTAGGGAAGAAAGGAAGGAGAAGAATGTTTTTTTCATTTTCAAAGGCACCTCAATCTAATCCTATTTCCTTATCTGTTAGATAGCAGGCTGGATCCTCTCCCCATATATCGCCGCTTACTGCCTCGGCTCTAGCTCGGAAGTTACCACCGCATATATCAAGCCACTTGCAACTGGCGCACCTTCCTGTTACATATCGACGTTTATCTTTCAGCTGGGCCAGTAAAGGATTGGTTCTATTAGACCATATTTGACTGAAGGGCCTCACAAGAACATTGCCAAAGGAATGTTCGCGCCAAAACTGATCTGCATACACTGCACCATCCCAGCTTATGCACCCTATTCCCTCACCTGAGCTATTTCCTCCATTCATCTTGAGAAGCTCTAAGACTTCTCCTGCCCGAGGATTATTTTCTTTGAGCATCCTCAAATAGAGATAGCAGCCATCAGCATGATTATCTACAGTCAAGACCTCCTTTTTTAATCCCCTGGTATACATATCCTTGGTCCTGTCCATTATACTATCTACTATTTTCCTGGTTTCACTATGGGAGAGATCTTGATCAACTAAATTTGATCCCCTGCCGGAATAAACAAGATGATAAAAACAGATCCTCTCGATATTCATTGTTTCTGCGAGATCAAAGATACCTGGCACCTGATCTATGTTCAACTTGTTTATAGTGAATCGTAATCCAACCTTAAGTTTCACCTTTTGGCAGTTTTTTATCCCATTAAGCGCCTTCTTAAAGGCGCCCTTAACCCCTCTAAAGTGATCATTCACCTTCTCAAGCCCATCAAGACTTATGCCGACATAGGACACGCCAGCATTTTTTAACAGTATGGCCTTTTCTTCAGTAATAAGGGTGCCGTTAGTAGAGATAACTGCCCTCATGCCCTTACTTACTGCGTATTCGGTGAGCTCAGGCAAATCTGACCGAAGCAATGGCTCTCCTCCAGAGAAGAGAAGAACTGGTACCCCAAAGGTTGCCAGGTCATCGATGAGATGAAAGCCTTCTTCTGTGGTTAACTCCCTATCACGACTTTGATGAACAGCCTTGGCATAACAGTGGATGCAATTTAAATTACAGGCCCTGGTAGTATTCCAAACGACTACCGGTTTTTTATCAGACGAAAACTGAAGCAGGTGAGCTGGCAGATCCTTTGATTGCCTTCCGTATCTGATGGGATCAGATGCTTCAACTGTGCCACAGTATAATTTAGATATGCCGATCATAGTTTCTCTCGTCAAAATTTATTATTAACCCTGCTATATTCCATGCACTCCTTAAGCCTGTCAAGAAATATATATAAAAAT
>CAZBBQ010000152.1:2573-4618 GCA_964489745.1 uncultured Desulfobacteraceae bacterium | reverse complement strand
ACGGTATTTTCAACAAATAGCTTCATGGGTTCTCCACAGCATACGAGTTCCCCTTGTCCCTCGTGGAGCACCTCTACGATATTTCCACAAACCTCACATTTATAAATCTGTAATCTCTCTGCCATTTTATTACCTCCTTTTTTCTTATCCATCTCATTATCTTACCATAATTGCATCTTATGTCATTAAAACATAATTGATATTATAAAATTGCTATTTTTATAAAATAAGAGAGGGTTTCCTGATATTTATCTCAGGATAAAAATGTAATGAGGTGAATACCAGAAACCTTCCCTTTCAAATTAATGATTGAATCATTCGGTTACAGCCCTTCCATATTGCTGGCATGCCCGCATACCATCATCTGTTTCAATCTTATCCTCCAGCAGATTAAATGAGCCAAGATTAGTTGCATTCATATGAAAGACATTTTCCATTGTGTCCAATATGAGCTTCGGCGCATCTCCGCTGTGGGTATACGAACCAAAGGCGCCCCCTATTTTTCCTTCTAAACCTGCATTATCGGCGAGGAACAGAAAGGTCTTCATGCTGTTTGTCATATCCCTGTGGTAGGTAGGGCAGCCAAACAAATAGGCATCATACCCTTTAATGTCATCTTCACTCTTAAGATCTCTTAAGGCCTTAACCTCAACCTCGTTACCTGCAACACGGGCGCCTTCGGCAATATAGTTAGCCATTTTCTCAGTATGACCTTTTCTACTTTCGTATCCTATCAGTACCTTTTTCATAAAACCTTCTCCTCTAAATTATATTATATTCTTTATGTTTGTTTAATATTTCATCTGCCAATCTGTCCAACTCCTTGAAATCCTCTTCTTTTGGAAACCCTTTTTTAACCACAGGTTCGAGTAACTCTACTTTCAAATTGGGGACCATCCCCTTGATTTGCTCCACCATTCTACTACCCCAGCCGTATGATCCAATGATCGATGCCAATTTCAATTTTGGCCTCAAGGCATTGGCAAGATAGACCGCATAAACAACATTCGGATGCGGGCCAACCAGGACTGTTGGTGATGCTATTACTATTGTTGCGGCATCAACCAGGGCCATGGCCAGTTTTCCAATATCAGTTTTCGACATATTGAACTGCTTTACAGTTATGCCCCTTTGAATCAAGGCCTCCACAAAATAATCCACCATCTTTTTTGTGCTCTCATGCATTGAGACATAAGGGATAACAACTTCATTCTTTACCTCGTCAGAGATCCAATCTCTGTAAGCACTAAGAATGAATTCCGGCCTGTCATATATCAACCCATGGCTTGGTGCGATTATATCTATCTCCAAATCCTTTATCTTCTCCAGATTTTTCTTAATAGTTGCCCTGAATGGCATCATTATCTCTGCATAGTATCTCTTGGCTGCCTCATAGACTGTCGGCTCATCAGTCACAAACAGATCACTGGTGGCCAGATGAGAGCCAAGAAAATCACAGGTAAAAAGTATCTTTTCTTCCCTTAAATATGTCAGCATCGTCTCTGGCCAGTGAACCCAGGGCGCATGAATAAACTCCAGTGTTTTGTCCCCTAATGACAGGGTCTCTCTGTCTTCCACTGTTTTGAACTTGTTCTCGGGGATTAAAAGCAGATCCATAAGCAAACCCTTACATTTTGTTGTGCAAACAACCTTAGCATTGGGATACATATCCAGTATCTGCGGCAATGAGCCTGAATGGTCCTGCTCGGCGTGATTGGCGATAATATAATTTATATCCTTGATCTTAAGTTGGTTGAGATTTTTCGTTAGAACCTCCGTCATAGTGGGGTCTACCGTATCTATTAATGCTGTTTTTTCCCTCCCTTTAACCAAATAGGCATTATAGCTTGTTCCATCTGGCAATGGTATGAGTTCATCAAACAACCTTCTATCCCAGTCAATTGCCCCAACGAAAAAAATATTTGATTTTAATTCTCTTGGTACACTCATTTATTACTCCTTTTTTAATTAGGACGCAGATTTTCGCCGATACTCGCAGATAACTATTTTGAAATATTTAATCCCGATGAAATCGGGATTGACAA
>CAZBBQ010000152.1:0-2473 GCA_964489745.1 uncultured Desulfobacteraceae bacterium | reverse complement strand
CAGGCGGGTCTGCGTCCAAAATGGGATTTCCTATACTATTAAATTACTATGGTTTCCAGACCTTCCACACTTTTCCTACCAAATCAGGCCATGGCTTGAGGACTTGCACATCCGACCTCCATCTTTTCACTCATAAACATCACTTCCTTACTTGTTGGACCTTGGCCTTAAATCTCAAATCCTCTGCCATCTGCCTGATTTCATCCAGGTCTTTGGTCATTGCTGCCCATCCATACCAATATGCATAATCGGGATTGGCATGAAAGACCCCCTGAAAAGTCCTCATCCGGTGTTTCAAATACATTTTTAAGAGTACCTGTTCGATGTGAGAACCTCCGGTCTGATAAAAGTGTAAAAAGTCTGGATAGGCATACGTATAATGCTCTGGTTTCTTCAAGATGCCATCTTTGTAAAGATCGGCCACAATGTTTATGGCCTCTGCCATTAAGCGATCCGCCTTTTTAATCATCTGATCGCCTTTTTCAAGTTCTCCCCTGGCATATTTTTCAGAATGGCATTTTTTACACCTCTTAACCATCTTTTCCCGCTCTGTCTTCCAGGCCTCTTCGGTTAGCCGGGCCAGATCAGCGGCCTTAACTACATCTAACCGGGCAGTGGGTTTTCCCTTCGGATCTAATACCCCCAGCGCCTTGAGTATAGTAGTCCTGTCTTCTGCCCATTGTTTATCCTTGGGCAGGGGAAGCCTTACCGCCAAAAATCCCCAGGCTGTCTTGTTGGTGTGGGTACCATTGGGTAGATGACAGAATTGACAGGTAGGGGCAGCCGCATCTTCAGGCAGTCTACCCATCTCTTTCATAGCATATCTTTCACCATGCTTGGAACTTTCATACATTTCCCACTGGGGATGGTCGAAGCCCATATGGCATTGCTGGCATGCCCTGGGATCCTGTGCCTCTTTCTTTGAGAAGGTGTGCCTGGTATGGCATTCATCGCAGGAATTGGTTCGGTAAGTGTAGCCTTTTTCTCGCAACTCCTTTTTCTGGGCCTCTGACTTTACTCCCATATTGTGGCATCCACCGCAGCCCTTTCCCCCTTCCATCAGTTCATCAGGTTCCATATGGGTAACTGGCAGGGCATTCAATGTGGTCCAGCCAAAATTGTGTTTTCCTTTAACGAATTGATCGAACTGTTCCTCATGACACTCGGCACAAGTGGCCTCGGTGGGCATCTCGGCCAGGTGAGCGGTTTTTTTACCCTTGTGCTTGGATCCATGACAAACAGAGCAGGTAACATCATTATTACTATGTTTACTGCTCTGCCAGTCTTTGACCAACAGAGGAGTAACTGCTCTGTGACACTTGATACAGACTTCTCCCTCTTCTGTGAAGGCGTTGTCTACCATGAAGAACAGGGGCAAAAGGAAAGAAAAAAAAAGGATAAGGGATTTTTTCATTGCTATCACATCCTCTCTTTTAATAATGTTATGTGAACAGTTCAAAATATGCCTATTCACGATTGCAGACCAGGCATCTTTGCCCACAACCCCTCTTTCTGATTAATCTTCACCCGTATGTAAAATCACGAGCCCGGGGTTGGATTATCTCATGGTATAATGGTACACGTAGGTATAGACATGTTAATTCAATCATAAATAATGACTAAACTGCCCCTGTTTTAGATAATGAATATAGAAATAGAACCCCCAAGATTAGAAATCCTGCGTTTGTTAATCCCTTTTCCTCATGGGTTTCAGGAATCAGATCGGAAGCGCCAATATAGAGGAAGGATCCCCCAGCCATTGCCAACAACAACCCTACCATTGATTCAGATAAACTACGGATGAAAGTGAGTGAAATTAGAGCACCTAATGGAGTAGCCAGTGCTACGGCAATGGATAGCTTGAGGGCAGTTTTTTCTTTTATCGAGTTGATCAGAAGAGAAAATGTAGTAACACCTTCAGGAAGCTCATGTAAGATAACTCCCATAGAGGTTACTGCACCAACTTTCGGATCTACTTCAAAACCCACCCCGATAATGATGCCGTCAAGTAAAGAGTGAAAAAAGAGTCCGGAGAACATAACCATTCCCTTAGTATGCTGAGGATTACTCTTTGCGGTAAAGTGGATCTCAGATCCTGAGTGTATTACCATAACATTTTCCAACAAATAAAAGAAGAGAAAACCAATAAAGATAAAGAGGAGGGCATTTTCAGAAAGTTTTAGTGATTCTGGAAAGAGATGAAAAAAGGCAATCCCCAGGATTAATCCAGCAGCAAAGGAATTTATATAGTGGGAGTGTTGAAGAACCCATCTACCCTTACGGATAACCATGATAATTCCTACAATTGTTGATAATCCAGCAATAGTACTATAAAAGATGATGCTAAATTCAATACCCATTTTTTTACCAATGGATTCTCATGAGATAGTATCTTTCACGATATCATCTCCGCAGGATTCACTCTCAAATTGTATTGTCGTATGTTCCATGTTGTACTTATTCTGAAGAAGTG
>CAZBBQ010000151.1:1285-4619 GCA_964489745.1 uncultured Desulfobacteraceae bacterium | reverse complement strand
CACCAAGATTATAGGAAAATATAATTCATTTTTCTTATTTGTGTCTTAGTGACTTAGTGGCAGAATAGTTACCTGTGTTCTACAAACCTACGATTGCTATACTCACAACATTCATCTGTGGAAGCCCGCCTAAGTTATGGGTAAGTCCAATTTTTGGATCTTTGATTTGTCTTTCTCCTGCCTTTCCTTGAAGTTGTTTGTACATCTCATATAACATTCGTAACCCAGAGGCCCCAATAGGATGACCAAAACATTTTAGGCCCCCGTCAGGCTGTGAAGGTATCTTTCCCGCTATTGAAAAAAAACCATCTTCAATATCATTCCGTGCCTTTCCTCGTGGTGATATCTGCAAATCCTCATAGGTGACAAGCTCGGTAATGGAAAAGCAGTCATGGAGCTCCATCATGCTTATTTCTTCCCTGGGATCTTTTATGCCAGCCTCTTGATATGCCCTTGCAGCTGTTCTGGTTGTTGTCTCAACATAGGTACCATCCCACGCAGAGTATCCCAATTCCTCACCGGAACTGATCCCTATCTGAAGGGCCTTGACAAATACAGGATCTGAGATAAAATTCTTCGCCATATCGGCCCTGCACACTATTGCTGCTGCTGCACCATCGCTGACCCCACAACAGTCAAGGAGACCGAGAGGGGAGGCAATGATTGGGGCATTCAATACATCCTCTTCTGTTATAACCTTCTGAAGGTGGGCCTTTGGGTTTTTCGCACCGTTTCTATGACTATTGACCGAGATCTTGGCCAGGCTTCTTTTTCCTTCTTCTGTAGACATACCGTATTTGGAAAAATATCGGTTGGCCATCATTGCAAATGCACCTGGGGCACTTATAGCTGGAAAAATAACCCTGTTTTTTGTACCCAAGATCGTACTTAGCTCTGAAAGACCGCCATAGCCAGTATCTTTTAGTTTTTCTGCTCCCAAAGCCAGGGCAATATCACACGCACCAGAGGCAACCCCATACACCGCGCCCCGTAAGGCCTCAGAACCACTGGCACAAAGATTCTCTACCCTGGTTACCGGTATAAACGGCAGCTTTAGGGTTCTGCTTAGAAACAGAGCCGACTTTCCAACATTTAACTCCTCATAACAAGAGCCATACCAGGCTGCCTGAATGTCCTTTTTCTCGATCCCTGCATCCTCAATTGCTTCAGTAAACGCCTCAACGATTAAATCTTCGGAATCCTTGTCCCAATGCTCTCCAAATTTAGTGCAACCCATTCCAATAATCGCAACTTTATTCTTTATCCCCTCACCCATTGTTATATCCTCATGTCAAATCGGCACTACCTTCCAAAAATAGCCAATAATACCTCCTTTTTCATCAACGTACCTTCGTCTAAAACTCATCTCGACTGGCATACCTATCTCTATTGATTCAGGATCACAATCCGTCATATCAAACCAAAACCTGCCGCCTCCATCAAAATCAATAACCGCATATATTCCAGGCGGATTAGGTGTAAAGGCTAGGTGATCAACTGTAAAACTGAAAATCGTTCCTTTTTTATCAGAAAATCGGTAGTATTCCATCTCATCAATAGCGCCGCAATCAGGATTAACGCATACCCTTTGAGCAGGATATTGAGGTGTCCCGCATTGTTTACAACGGGTTCCACAGAGGCCTAAAATCTCTCTCCTATCTCTCCATGTTAAAGACAATGCAGTGTAAGGTATAGCCTCGGCCCTGATTCCTCCCTCCGGAGAAATAAAGCCCCTAAATGCAAGATACTTCTCGTAACTCGTAAGGTCTCTTTTTGACTTTAAATACCTCTTTAGCCCTCTTTTTTGACCTCTGAATTTTTCTATCTCTTCTGTAACCGTAAATAATAAGGCATCACTTCCATTACCAAAACCTGCCACAATTATTGTATCTCCAGGGCTTGCATCTTCAAGGGCCGAGATCAATATCATTAAAGGATAGGAGTTTCCAATATTCCCCATAACAGTCATTAAATGATCCTGAACCTGATCTGGTTCAAATCCCAATCTTTTGCTTACTTGTGCATGGTCGCGGGGATAAATTCCAGGAAAGGCCACCTTAGCTATATTCTTTGGGCTTAGCCCATATTTGGCAAGAAGCCCTGAGATGGCCTCAGGGATAATTTTTCTATAGCCTTCCTCTCTGCCGAATCTGTCCTCCCATGCCCTATCAGTTTTATCAGTTTCTGTTCTCCAATGATCAGGGAAATCATAAGAAACACTGTAGGAGCCTTCCAATTTTGCAATGACTCCATCACTGCCTAACAACAAAGACGTTGCACCATCACTAAAACTTATCTCTTGAGAACTACCGGGTTTTCCTACTCTGACATCCGATGCACATAAAAGGAGGTTATTTGCTGTGCCTGCACTAATACAATTAATTGCGGCAATTAATGCAGATGTGCCAGCACTCGTGGAATTACTAAAATCAGCTGTTCTGATGTTACTTTTAAGATCTAAGGCGGTCCCTATGATAGCAGCACACCCTCTTTCCCTAAATGGCGATGTCGTTGAAGCAAAGTATACACCACCAATAGAATCCCTGTCGTAGCCCTCCAAACAATTCATGGCAGAGGCAACAGCCATGGTTACACTGTCTTCATCAAAATTGGCTACGCGCTTTTCTCCCTTCATAGAGGCGGCCTGATGGAGCCATCCCATACTTTTAAAAATAATATCCCTCTTTATTCTATTCAAAGGGAGATACCCCCCATAAGAGACGATACCTATCATCTTGATTAACCTCCTTCTTTGCGAGCCGTCTATAGAGAGTAAGATTGTAACATTTATCCGCCAGACTTATGGCGGATTTATCCTCCTGAGACGGATTTAGACGCCAGACCCGCCTGCCGTCCGGCGGGTAGGCTCAAAACGGATTTATATCAAAATTCCAAAGGGAGTATGGGTATCTCTTTTCAGGCAATGAACTAGGCACTCACTTCTGCTTAGCCATTGCTGATGCTTCCCTGCCCCTTATGGGATGGGCAGGGAAGCCTGAACCTGTAAATGCTTCCACTTTGCTACTTGATGGCTTTCTTAAGTCCTTGTGAAAACATAATTAAGCTGACCATTCGGTAGGGTATTGAATTCGGTTTTTAGCTCCATTCCTACATTTAAGTCTTCATAGGGTATTTCCTGTGATATTCTACCAAAGACCTTGTAGTCCCCATAATCAAGGAGGGCAATAGTGTAAGGAAGATCATCCTCAAATCCTACCGGTGCATACTTCAGCTCACTAAAGCTTAATAGTGTTCCAGTCCCTGTTACCTCAAACCATTCCATATTACTATTTAAACACTTAGCACAATCCGATCTCGGAGGAAAGTAAACAGC
>CAZBBQ010000151.1:0-1185 GCA_964489745.1 uncultured Desulfobacteraceae bacterium | reverse complement strand
ATCTGTGATCCCCCTGTCGCCCCAATTGGGTGCCCTTTTGACAGAAGTCCTCCATCTACATTAACAGGGATACTCCCTTCTTTATAAGTCTCCTTAGATGCAATCAAATCTTTGCCTTCGCCTGGTTTAGCAAATCCTAAGTTTTCATATGCCATCATCTCTGCAATAGTAAAGCAGTCATGCACTTCAGCAACATCAATATCTTTTGGGGTAACCCCGGCCATCTCATATGCCTGCTTCCCCGCCTCAATACCGACACTTAGACCAGTCAAAAGATCCCTTCCTGACATATTAACGGCCTCAGATGCTGCCCCAAGGCCCAGTATCCAAACAGGCTTATCACAGAGAGCTCTGGCCTTTTCCTCATTAGCAACAATGATACAGGAGCTGCCGTCTGCATTCGCACAGCAATCTCCAACCCTTAAAGGCTTTGCAACCGTAGCAGATATATTACTTTCAGGATCAGTGAACATCTCCATGGTTACGGGCTTTCTGTATACGGCCTTCTCATTTATCTGACCATATGTGGCTGCCTTAACCCTTATCTTAGCGAGATCTTCACCTGTTGTTCCATATTTCGCCATGTGTGCCTGGGCATACATGGCATAATAGGCAGGCATCATAGTACCAAAGGGCGCTTCCCACTGAATATCTGCCCCTCTTCCCATCCTCTCCTGGGATTCGCTGGATGATATTTCCGACATCTTCTGAAAACCAACAATAGCAATCATATCATGCAACTCTGATTTAATCATTGAATAGGCTACTCGTAAGGCCATACTGCTTGAAGAACAGACGGATTCAATATAAAATGTGGGTTGAGGAATAAGACCAAGATACTCAGCTATCACTCCGGCAGGAGATCTTTGCTTATCGTACTCAGGGGCAGATGCGATTATAGAGGCATTAATATCTTTTATTTGTATCTTTGCATCCTTCATAGCCTCTCTAAAGCCTTCAAAGGCAAGTTCCCTGATCGATCCTGGATACCCTCTTACAAAATTACTTTGTCCGACACCAATAATTCCAACCTTCCCCATAATCATTCCTCCTTTTTAGGCTATCTTATTTCTCTACGTTTTTCTTTTATCTTTGTAGCTACATTATAACTACAATATAGTTATTAAAATTGTCAATATTAAACAGAGAGGCATTGGCCTTCCTGGTTACACCTTGAGATGCTTT
>CAZBBQ010000150.1:0-4666 GCA_964489745.1 uncultured Desulfobacteraceae bacterium | reverse complement strand
GTATGGCAATCCGGTACTCTTCTGGATCTACAGCATTTATAAGCATTTTATACATATAGAGGCCTCGTTAAAAATGGTTTTTATATGGTCTTCAAGCCCTTTATTCATAACGGATCGAATAAAAACTGGGCATTTGGTCGGTCTGGGTTGAAAGGTTCACGGTTTCCCGATGAAATCGGGATTAATCGCTTCGCGAATTTTTCCGATGCTACTGATTTCACTGGGTAAGCATCATGAATCTGTCAACCTTTGAACCTCTGAACCGTAACTACTAAATGGAATCGAAGTTTATTGTCCAATAAATCACCCCTTAATTAGCAAAGATTTACAAAGTCTGATTTAGGGTCTACCGTGTATTTTAAAGTGTTGATTGGCTTGATACATAAATGTCCTTAAGGCTGCCTCCCTACCTGGTTGAAATGAGCCATCGTAGTCAACATCAATATAGGGTACATGAAGCTTGCCCATTAAGGGCTTGGTGATGGAGGCGGTCAGATTGCTTGGCAAGCAGGTAAAGGGAAATATGTTTATAATTCCGTTGTATCCTTGGTGTGAAAGCTCTAAGGCGGAGGAAATACTAAGGCAGGCCTCTGTTCCAACCTCAAATGAGAAGGTATTATTCTTTTTTAATACCTTTTCCAGATGGCCAATCTTGTGATCCTCCGCAATATCAATGTATTTCCGTACCATTTGGTACACCTTCCTCTGCTGCATATACTGGTAAAAGAGTGTGATATTATATTTTAGATATTGCAGGAGATATTTTTTTATCTCTTTTAGCTTAAATCTTTTAAGGTTTAACCTGATGGCAGTTTTGGCTAACCTTACCTGGTCATAGGCGGTATAGTTTATCCATTCCCCTATGGAAGCGTTTACGACCTCGGCCCCATATTTCTCTAACGTTCTAATGGTATCCTGATTAGATTTCACGTGGGACCTTAAATAGATCTCCCCAACTGCACCTATGAGTGGTTTTCTTGGAACACGGGGATCAATAATATTTTTTCCTTCTTTTACGATTTCTATTAAATCATCAGTAATAGGAGAGAGATCTTTTTCAGATGAGTGCCTGGTAAAGGATTCTACCATCCGCTCCATAGCTTCATTTATAAAGGTATCTGCCATTCCTTCAGCTTTCTCGTAAGGTCTAATCCTCCAGACCAGCCTATCAAGGATATCTCCCACCACAATGGAGAGATACGCTGCCTTCCTGAAGACTATCAACTTTTCCTTTGGTATCAGTCCCTTGAGATCGTATGCATCATCGGAGTTGAGTTCATTAATCTTTAACTTGTCTAAACCAGGTATGGAATCAAGTATTATTCGGTGAAATTTGTTATACATGCCAAACCTGCATGGACCATTTGCAGCGGGCATAAAGTACATATAGTTTTCGGGATTAAACCTTTCCCCAAGTCTCTCCCTTTCCTTTTTCATGAATAGAAGAATGTCCCCAAGAGTTACTATACAGGGGAAGCACTCCTTACCTGAGGTGAACTGTTTCCCTAAATCCAGGCCCTCATATGTATCCATAGCCTCGGAATCGACTCCAAAGCTTCTGAAGACCCCTGCCAAAAGATGACTGTTAAATTGGTTCATCTGCGGGATCAAGAATCTTTTTCCCTTAACCTTAAAGTGTCCAACGCCCTCAGATATGGAACGAAAAGTATCTAATTGAGTAACCTTTTCCATTTTTAAGACCTCATCGCGGTAATTGTTGTAGTTGTAGATTCCATAGATTCCATTTTTTGTACAGATTGCACTACGTTTTTAAATGCCTCAAGCCTTGTCATCACTCCTGCCACCGCGCTGTGTTCGTCCACTTCCAGTATAAGGTAGGGCTTTTCTCCCATGATATATTTATAGAAATGCTCGATAAACGAATCAGGGCCGCAACTGAAGTTGGTAACATGAAGGCCAAAAAAGTTCGGCTTTAGCTTTATGAGCTTCGCAGATTTTAATACCTGGTAGCCATAGGCCCAATACATGTTCGGAAAATCAGAGAGATCCATGTCACTGACATCAAAAAAATCCAGGGGGACGGCTGTCACACCTATCTTGGATATATTCTGCCCAAGCATCAGATTCAGTTTTTCATCGTAGAGGTTATAGGGCCTGCCAGTAACCAGCACCAGAGGCTCCTTTTCTCCTAAAGAGGATATGATTTCAGCGCCATGAGTGTATAACTCATTTTCAAAGTCCTGTTGCCTGCCAAATGCAACATCGAGTGCCTTCCTGATTTTCCTTGAGGATACCCTCAATTTGTTGCCCAGATTTTTATGCAATTCTATGCTCAATAGATCATGATTATACTTGAGGTGGACAGTTGGATTTAATATATCGTCATCTTTCAGTCTCAGGGCTGCCTTGAGCATGTACTGATTTCCCTCAACCAGGGGACAAAAGACATTATCCTTATTATCCTGAGAGGGAAGATCAATGATATTGGGCAAAAAGAGGTACCGTGTCTTCCCGAGGAGATCTCTGACGTGCCCATGTGAGACCTTGACCGGAAAGCATGTTTCGGTGGTCATTGATTCTATTCCTAATTTTGAGATCCGGTCATTAGTCTTTGATGTTAAGACGGCCCGAAACCCAAGCGTATCAAAAAAGCTTGCCCAGAAAAGGGCAAGTTGATGATTGTATAACGCCCTCTGCATGCCCACAGTTGGCCTTCCATCAATCTCAAAGACGGCTCTGCTGTCTTTTTCAACAGACCCTTTCAGATCCCCCAGCTCATAATAGAGGCCCTTGAGATGTCTTTCCCAGATGGTATCCCTCAGCTTAAAGTAATCCTCTTTTTTCTCGCCATAGTCGGTTCTTATTTCATACCTGCCACACTCTCCTCCCCAAACACTCTTTCTTCCGCCGAAATTGTAAATCTTAAGCTTGCATTCATTATGGCAGTTGGGGTCTGCATGGCATATAGCTTCCTTAAACTTTAGCGTGTCATTAATTGCCTCATCTATGCCCCTGAATGAGGATTCTTTCTTCTGTTCCTTTGCTATCTTTTCCTGCACGCTTATAGCAGCTCCAAATCCTCCTAACACTTCACGGTGCTTAGGTATCAAGAGCCCCTTACCCAGCACTTCCTCGAAGGCTGACACGATAGCCTTATTAAGGGATGGGCCTCCTAAAAACATGATCCTCTCGCCTATCTTCTTATTTCCAACCACTCTGTGTAAGTAGTTGTAGACAATTGCGTAACAGAGACCGGCGATAAGGTCATTTTTTTGCCCACCTTTTTGCGCATAGGATACAAGATCAGATTCCATAAACACGGTACACCGTTCCGTCATCTTGATTGGTTTCTCCGATGAGAGGGCTATTTTCTGGAATTCATCAACAATGTTTATGCCATTTTTGTTTGCGAGCTCATGGAGAAAACTCCCTGTTCCGGCTGCACATACCTTGTTCATGTCAAAGTCAAGCGGGTAGGTATTAGAGATAGAGATGTACTTGCTATCCTGGCCGCCTATCTCAAAAATGGTATCTATCAAGGGGTCAATTTCAACAGCGCCTCGCGCATGGGCGGTGATCTCGTCGATAATCAAGTCCGCATTGAGGAAATCACCGGCCACCATTCTGCCTGAGCCAGTAGTTGCTACTCCCTTTATATCAATAATGTCTGCAACTCTGTCCTTAAGTATCCTCAAAAGCGTTTGTGTCATCTCAATTGGCTTACCCTTTGTTTGGAGATATTCCTTGTCAATAATTTCTCTGTTTTCATTGATGAGGGCATATTTGATAGTTGTTGAGCCTATATCAATCCCTAAGAATCCTGGTATCTTTTTTATCTGCTTCTGTAAGACCTTTATTTCATTGTCTTCCGGGAAATCAGTTTTAATCAGCTCCAATTTAGGGGCTGTTGGAAAGGAAAAAGCCCCTATTTCTGTTATAGATTTCAGCTTATCTAAACCGGGCCTATTAGCGATATCCTGTTCTTTTGCCTGAAGGGCCACTCCCAATGCACCAATAGAGGTAGAGTGCTCGGGGACAATTAATTTGGCAAAATGCCGCCTGAATCCCCTCACTTGAAGTTCGTTCAAGGTGAGTCCGCCGATAAATAGTATTGGCTCTGGCAGCACCCGGTTGGAGACAATAGTGCTGAGGTAATTAGATGTATTTCCAATGTGCAAGCCGGCAATGATATCTTCAAGTTTCTCACCCTTGTTCTGGAGGTGTATCATATCCGTCTTGGTAAATACGGTACATCTACAGGCCACCCTTACTGGACTTTTGCTCTCGAGGCCCAGGGAGATAAAATTTTCCATGATTTTGGTGATGTGAGTCTCTGATTTATCGAGGTCTTTACCGTACATAGATGATGCCAGTCTTTCCGCCTGCTGATCAATAAAGGACCCTGTTCCTGAAGCGCAGGGGGTATTTGTGTTGAAGTCATCGAGCTGCCATGTGCTCCCATGATGGCTGAGGATATACAGGGCTGTATCCTGCCCCCCCATGCTTATGATGGATCGTACATCAGACTGCAAATGTACAGCGCCAAGGATTTGGGCAATGGATTCAAACTCATAAAATCCGTCAAGCTTCTCGCTTATGATCCTCCCGTGATTTCCCGTGAAGGCAATTGCCTTGACGTTCTTAATATCAAGGCGATTGTAGAGTTCGCTGACGACCTCAAATACGCTTGTCTCCACTCCGCCAA
>CAZBBQ010000149.1:0-4689 GCA_964489745.1 uncultured Desulfobacteraceae bacterium | reverse complement strand
TGTGGGCAAATTGATAGAGGATTTTGGTAAGCGCAGCCCGCAAAGGCCACAATATATTTTCTTATATCAGCAAAAGAGATAATTTCGTCAACATAGCCCCTATTGGCACAATAGATTGGTCTGGATTTATCATAGTATTCCTGTGCCAAAGCATTCATTTTGTCAATGACTGGCTGAAGTGGACGTCCGGCATCCTTTTCCTTGACCAATCTCCTTGAAAATGAGGCAGCAGAGGCCGTTTCACCATGCATGACGTAAATCTCGGTCGTCGGTGTCCCTAAGGTGAAGGCGTTGTGGTTATTAGAAGTTGGGCCTCCCATGATGTAATGGGCGGCTGCCGTTCCTTTCCTGATGACGATACATATCTGTGGCACATCAGTCTGTTCAATGGAATAAATCAGAGACTGTCCAAGGCCAAGAAGCTCTGCCTTCTCTGCGATATCACCCACGTCAATCCCTGAGGTATCTTGAAACCAGACAATGGGAACCCTGTCACGGCCGCAATGGGTGACGAATTCGTTCATTTTAATCAATCCCTGACGATAGAGTTTTCCGCCGATGCCCGGGTAAGTTGCGTATTCTGGATAGTCTTTGCCAAGAAATCCCTGGCGATTCCCGATAAAGCCGACAAGAAGGCCATCAATCTTGGCAAGTCCGGTATAGACCTCTGGGCCATAGTCTGGCCTGAATTCCATATGCTCGCTATTATCGAAGATACGGGCCAGCATTTCCTCAAGGCTATAACTCCTTTTCTGATTAAAGGCGACAATGCTGTTAATATCGTCTCCTGAAAATTTTGGGTCCTGCGGCTCCGCGACACGGAAAAAGTCAGGGTCATAGGCAGGGCACATATCCACGTATCTTTTCAATGCATCAAGGACCTCGAACTCGGTATCATAAACCTCTTTGAAGAAGCCCGTCTCATTGAAATGGATGGGAACACTTCCCGGGGGGACCTGCTTGAAATGGCGTGTTGCCTCAATAAGCTGTTCCGCCCCTTCTTCGTCGAAATGACCCTTAGGGCTCATACCGCCGACAATACCACCACCACCTACAGCGATGTTAGCATCTTTATGTGCCAGAAGGATGGTG
The DNA here is from genome assembly GCA_964489745.1 of uncultured Desulfobacteraceae bacterium. Lineage (GTDB taxonomy): Bacteria > Desulfobacterota > DSM-4660 > Desulfatiglandales > B25-G16 > B33-G16. The sequence continues at coordinate 3,597 of CAZBBQ010000149.1, read as the reverse complement.
GGGCTGATACCTTGATACCCGCCTCCGGCCGGATTCGTTCCGTATATGCCTGCTAAAACAGGGACACCCAACTTTTCAAGTTCCGCATGGCGGAAAAATGTGGTACCATTTCCTCTTCGGTTGGCATAAACCTCTTCCTGCTCTGTGAGTTTTACGCCACTGCAATTTACAATCCACACCAGGGGAACATGAAGTCTTTTTGCCATGTCCGTGACCCTGAGTTGGTTGTCTGCCTGTCCGGCGATCCAGGCCCCTGCCATTACCTTGTTGTCAAAACCGATAACAATGGCCCATTTACCGTTGATCTTGGCAAGCCCGTCGATAACACCGGTTGTGCCCTCCTCGTTAAACAGTGGGTTATATAGTGTATGGAGAGGACACCAGGTTCCAGGGTCGACAAGGTGTTCTATTCTTTCCCAGACTGTGGTCTGACCTCTCTGTTTGATTTTCTCGGCTGGTATACCTGCATTTTTTACGGCCTCAATAGCATGGGCAACATCTTTTTCCACTTCATTTATTTGTGCAACGTTTTCCTTTGCGCCCTCCTTTTGACTATCGGAAAGAGCTTTACCAAATGGTGTCATTTTTTCAAAATACGGTCTCATTCCTGTCTCCTTTTTATTAAATGCTTAAGATAACAATGTCCTGTGCTAACTCTCCTCGGCGTGCTGCGCGCGCAAGCTCATTGAGAACAGCGATACGTGTACAGTTTTGGTCTTAGAATGGTTGTAACCGGACCCACAAGTTGATAAAATTTATATCTCAATAAATTCGGTAAGATAGTTAAAGCTTTTTGACAGCACTTTTTTTCTATCAGTTTAACGCAATAAGTTCAATCAGGTACTTTATCCAAACAAAAGGAAAGTACACCCATATATAGACGGAAACTGTTATATTTTATTCCTATTCCCTATATCTATTAGATTTAAATACCTACAGAGAATATCTCCCCATTGCTATTGACAATTTGAGATTGATAAAAAATAATTGTAACTACTCGGGTTGTTAGGTCCACACATGAACTTTGAACCTGAGTAGTAAATAATAATCCAGCAAATAAGCTCCCGACTTTTCCGGGGAATTGAATTTTACCATGTAAAACTGTAGAAATAAAACCCCCATATATCATCAACATTCAGATATGAGAGGTTTAAAATAAAAACCTGCCAATGCATACATTATATGAGATGGGAATGCAAGTACCATGTTGGTTTTATACCTAAAAAAATGTAGTAAAAACATTGTAAAAACATATGTTTTATTAACTGTCCAAATGGAAGAAATACAATATAGAAGAGGGGTAGAGAATTAACTTGTTTTTCAGGGCATATGGTGCGAAAAATACCAGATGAATGGCTTGTTTATAAATATTTTCATGATAGTGGTTTCGTTCAACTATTAAAAACATAAATTATGTATTACAATTAAAATACTGAGAAAGGAGCACTGCGATGAAATTTCCTGATATCAAGACAACCCTTCCGGGACCTCATGCTGCGGCATTGATTGGTGTAGATCATAATCATGTATCTCCCTCCTACACTCGGATTTATCCCCTTGTTGCAGAAAAGGCAGAAGGGTTATGGATCCATGACCCAGATGGGAACACCTTCTTGGATTTTACCGCAGGTATCGCAGTATGCGCAACCGGACATTGCCATCCTCATGTCGTCAATGCCATCAAGGAACAGGCTAACAAGCTATTACATATGTCTGGAACCGATTTCTACTACACATCACAGATCACTCTGGCGGAAAAGCTTGCCCACCTGGCACCGGGTGATGGGAGCAATAAGGTCTATTTTGGAAACTCCGGTGCCGAGGCAGTTGAAGCAGCTTTTAAGCTTGCCCGGTGGTATACAAAACGGGAGCTAAACCTTGCTTTCTTCGGAGCGTTTCATGGCCGTACTATGGGCGCGCTTTCACTTACGGCGAGCAAAACGATCCAGAAAAAGTATTATAATCCACTTATCCCTGGAATTACCCATATACCATATGCCTATTGCTACCGGTGTCCGTATCATATGTCGTATCCTGAATGTGGAATGGAGTGTGTGCGCTGGGTAGAAGACACCCTCTTTCGCACAACCGTTCCCCCGGAAGAGGTGGCAGCCATCTTCGTTGAGCCTATCCAGGGCGAAGGAGGATATATTGTGCCTCCTCCCGAGTTCCACCGGGAGTTGCAAAAAATAGCTAAAAAGTATGGGATTCTCTATGTAGCCGATGAGGTACAATCAGGCATGGGCCGTACGGGAAAAATGTTCGCAATGGAACACTTTGGAGTGGTGCCGGACATTATGGCCCTGGCAAAGGGTATCGCATCAGGAATGCCGCTCGGTGCCATGGTGGCCCGATCTGACATTATGATTTGGGAAGCAGGATCACATGCTTCCACCTTTGGAGGCAATCCTGTCTCATGTAGCGCTGCCCTGGCTACTATTGAGTTGCTCGAGGCTGAGCTGATGGAAAATGCCAAAATCCGTGGTGAATATTTAATGACAGAGCTCCGGGAGTTGCAGAAGTCAATGGAATGTATGGGCGATGTGCGCGGTAAGGGTCTTATGGTTGGCGTTGAGTTGGTAAAGGATAGAGAGACCAAAGAACGGGCTTCTGATTGGCGTAATGAGGTGATTCAAAAGGCCTTTCAAAAGGGACTACTACTCCTTGGGTGTGGTGAAAATACGATTCGTTTCTCTCCGGCGCTGACTGTTACGGGAGAAGAAATAGATACGTGTTTATCTATCTTTGAAGAAAGCCTACGGGAAGTGGCTGGATGAACTGTTATTGAATGATAAATCCAGCATACCCTACAACATAGCTATAATCACCGCTCACGTCTCCTGATGTGGCATAGGCCACCAGATTTGCCGTGGTTGCACCCAACTCCTTAGCAGCTATCATGGTTATTGTGGTGGGAATTACGCCGCACATAGATATGTTATTCTCTTCAACTGTCTCTAAAAGCCCAGAAGGATCCAAAGAAAGGACTCGGTCTATTGCTAATTGATCCTTTTGTTGAGCGCTTTCCTGTGATTCATAGTGAGTCATATCTGTGCTGGCTATAATGACAACAGGTCTGTCGAATTTCCTTATAGCCCTGGCTATGGCTGTGCCTATTTCTTCACATGTTGTAAAGTCAGCTCTGCCAAGAACAATTGGAACAAATTCAACATCAGGTTTGATATATTGAATAAAGGGTAATTGCACCTCAATAGAATGTTCTTGTATGTGGGCTTGATCATCAGCGCGTAACCACCTGGATTCTTCAATTAGGAGATTGGCCAGTTTTTCATTTATGCTAATATCACCCCATGGCATGCGCCAAACACCCTGTGCCATCACAGCAAACGGTGCTCCAAGGCCATGATGATTGGGGCCTATAACGATTACTTCCTTGGTAATATCAGCTACTGCATACACAGCTCCAGCAACATTGCCTGAGTACATATAACCGGCATGAGGAGATACCAGGGCCAATACCTTTTCTCTTTTTTGTTCACCTGTGGCAGGCTTAATCCTGCTGGAAATATCTTTTTTAAGATCTTCTTCCCTTCCAGGATAAAATTGATTGGCGACTGCTGGTTGACGTATCATTTT
>CAZBBQ010000148.1:3524-4690 GCA_964489745.1 uncultured Desulfobacteraceae bacterium | reverse complement strand
CCCAACAGACACTGTAAACGTAAAGAACACAATTTATGAAATATCCTAGAAAAGATATGTTGCAACCTGTCAAGAGGGTAGTTGTAAAAATTGGAAGCGGTGTGCTGACAAAAAAAGAGGGGCTAAACCTGGATTTGATAAATGCCTTAAGCGAAGACATCTGTCACCTTATGAAAAACAGAGGACTAGAGATTATCCTTGTATCTTCAGGCGCCATTGCCTCTGGTCTAAAAAAAATAGGACTTTCTCAAAGGCCACAATCCATTTCTCAACAGCAAGCCCTTGCAGCAGTTGGTCAAAGTTCCTTGATGCTTGCGTATGAAGAGGTCTTTAGAAGACACGGACGTAAAGTGGCTCAGGTATTAGTTACCAGAGATGATCTCACGAACAGGAAGAGATATCTCAATACGCGAAATACCCTTTTTACTCTTCTCAATTGGGAGGTTATACCAATCATCAACGAAAATGATACCGTCGTAGTAGATGAGATAAAATTTGGTGATAACGATAACCTGAGTGCTATGATAGCCAATCTTACGGGCGCTCACCTCGTTATCAACTTAACCACTATTGATGGGCTTTTTGATGACGATCCGAGGGTGAATAGCAATGCACACCTGATTTCTTTGGTCGAAAAGGTAACAAGCAAGATAGAAAAAAAAGCAAGCTCCATCCCAGGTGCCTTAGGAAAAGGTGGTATGGGGAGCAAGGTAAAAGCAGCCAGGGACGTAGCCATATGTGGAATTCCGACTATTATCGGTAATGGTTTAAAAAAGGACATGCTAAGGAAAATCTTTCAAGGAAAGGAAGAGGGAACTCTTTTTTTACCTCAACCTACACCAATGCGGAGTCGTAAGCACTGGATTGCCTTTACAAAATCTCCGAAAGGAAGGATAATGGTCGATAGTGGCGCAGAAGATGCCTTGCTAAAGAATGGAAAAAGTTTACTTCCTTCAGGCATACTTGCTGTTTATGGAAAATTTAACCTTGGAAATTCTGTAATGATAATCAATAGAAAAGAAAAAAGCCTTGCAGTTGGCCTTGTCAATTATCATTCAACTGATGTGGAAAAAATTATGGGACAAAAAAGTTCTAAGATAGAAAATATCTTAGGGTACAAACATTATGATGAAGTTATTCATAAAGATAATCTTGTGTTAATGAAT
>CAZBBQ010000148.1:0-3424 GCA_964489745.1 uncultured Desulfobacteraceae bacterium | reverse complement strand
CGTTAGCCAGAGAAAATGGGTTGAATCCAGCAATGATAGATAGATTAACCCTGGATGAAAAAACAATTACCTCAATGATTGATGGACTACATGAAGTTGCCGCCCTGCCTGATCCGGTTGGTGAGGTAACAAGCATGTGGAAACGGCCAAATGGATTACAGGTTGGCCAAATAAGGATCCCTTTGGGAGTGATAGGATTTATTTATGAGTCCAGACCGAATGTAACGGTTGATGCAGCTGCTCTTTGCATCAAATCAGGGAATGCAGTGTTACTCAAGGGGGGGTCTGAGGCTATGCATTCCAATTTAATCCTTAACGAAATTCTATCAGAGGCACTAAAAAAGGCCAATCTGCCAGAAAAATCGATTCAGGTAATCCCTTATAAAGAGCATGAGGCAGTTGGTATTCTTTTGCGTATGGATAAGTATGTGGATATGATTATTCCCAGGGGTGGCGAGGGTCTTATCTCCTTTGTTGTTGAAAATTCAAGAATCCCAGTATTAAAACACTTTAAAGGTGTCTGCCATGTCTACGTAGATGAACGTGCTGACTTAGAGATGGCTCGAAAGATATGTTTTAATGCCAAGGTACAAAGACCTGGTGTCTGCAATGCGATGGAAACGATGTTGGTACATAAAAATGTAGCCTCCTCTTTTTTACCGGGCATGATAGAAGAATTTACCAGTGCAGGTGTTGAGATAAGGGCGTGTGAGAATACGCTCAAACTAATCCCTAACCTTATCCTGGCAAAGGATAGTGATTGGCCAGCCGAGTACTTAGACCTTATCCTGGCCGTCAAGATTGTCGAGGATATGGATGAAGCAATGGATCATATTGAAAGATACGGTTCCAACCATACTGAGACAATTGTTACAAATGATTATGAGAGATCTCAAAAATTTCTGGAGAGGGTAGATGCCTCTGTTGTGCTAATAAATGCCTCTACTCGATTTAATGATGGCTTTGAGCTTGGTCTTGGTGCAGAGATCGGGATTAACACATCTAAATTACATGCCTATGGACCAATGGGTCTCAAGGAGTTGACCACCACAAAATTTATAGTATATGGATCTGGACAGGTAAGGACGTGAAATTAGGTATCCTGGGAGGGACCTTTAATCCCATTCATTCAGGTCACCTTAGAGTTGCAGAGGAGATAGGTGAAGAGTTAGGATTAACAAAGGTCTATATAGTACCATCTGGTATGCCACCACATAAAGAACCCTACCCCCTCGCTGATTTCTCCCATCGTCTTGAGATGGCACTACTGGCAAGTAAAATCTCCCCTCTCCTTGAGGTGTGGGATATTGAAGGGAAAAGACCCGGATTTTCATATTCCATAGAAACACTCCAATTATTTCACTCCTATTTTGGATCCAGCCTTGAATTATTTTTTATAATCGGAACGGATGCCTTCATAGAGATAAAAACTTGGAAAGAATATCAAAATCTCTTTAATTTTGCCTCATTTGTTGTTATCAATAGGCCAGGTTATAATAAAGATAAATTTTCTCAATTTCTTGACTCTCTTAATGTTGGATTTACATGGGATGAGAAAAGAAAATGCTTTTGCCATCCATCGGGAAACATATTGCTTAAAAAGGATACAACATTGATGGACATATCAGCGACTCGAATCAGGGAAATGGTAGCAAAAAAAAAATCAATTCACTTTCTTGTACCTGAAGTAGTACGAGAATATATAGAAAAGGTAGGTTTATACTTAAGCTAATGAATTCTCTCGATAAGGCCCTTCTATGTGTTAACATCATCCTTGAAAGGAAGACAGTTGACCCTGTCCTTTTTAAGGTTGCGGCATTAACCTCCATAACCGACTATTTCCTTATTGCCAGCGGTACATCCAGCAGGCAGGTCCAGGCCATTGCCCAACATCTCCGGAGAAGAATGAAAGAAGAAGGCTTCACCATTTATGGCATAGAGGGTGAAAAGGATGGTCACTGGATCTTATTGGACTATAATGATGTTGTGATCCATCTGTTTTACCAGCCAATACGAGAATTCTATGACCTTGAAGGGTTATGGGTTGAAGCACCAAGGATAGAGATAGATAAAAAAGCTGAGAAAGATGACAATTAACAAGCTCCTTGTTTTCTTTACGGCCTTACTAATAATTCTTACCCCTTTGGCCGAGTCACGGGCCTCATTACTATCACCAGAAGAGGAAACTGAACTTGGAGAAGGATTTCTTACAAGAATTAAATCCCAATATGAATTTGCCGACTATCCTTACATCGTTCAGTATATCAATACCCTTGGTAACTTCATTGGCCGTCAAATAGAAGTGCCGTACTTCACACTTCATTTTTATGTGATAAAAGACACCTCCATTAATGCATTTGCAGCCCCTGCAGGTCATGTATTTTTCTTTTCAGGACTGATTCAAATAATGGACAATGTAGATGAGCTGGCCTCTGTGCTTGCTCATGAGCTTGGCCATGTAAGCGCCAGGCATCTGGCTATAAGGATAGATAGATCCACAAAGATTGGAATGGCCACAATGGCTGCCATCTTAGCAGGAATTCTTATTGGCGGTGAGGCAGCAGGTGCCCTTATGACAGGATCAATCGCTGCCGGAGCTCAGGCTGAACTCGGCTACTCTCGGGATGATGAAAGGCAAGCTGATCAATTAGGATTCAAATACACTCATATGTCAGCTTTTAACACGCAAGGAATGATAACCACATTAACAAAAATCCAAAGGGAAAATTGGTACGGCGGTCAGAATACACCGCCTTACCTTCTTACCCATCCTGGTGCACCAGAAAGAATGGCCAACATAGAAACAATGGCACAAGAATATACAAAAATACCTGATTCTGATACAACAAAAAGGTTGCGATCCGGCTTTCCAGCCTTTCATACTATGGTTGAGGCACTATGTGATGATAAGGAAAATGCAGCACGGGAGTTTACAAAAAGGCTGCGTATAGATCCTGAATCTATTTTGGCCCATTATGGTCTTGGCCTTGTCCTTGAAAGAGATAGCAAAACACATGAAGCCCTCAATCACTTCAAAAAGGCCTTAAACGGAAAGGAAGATTCTGTTCCTATTATGTTTTCAATGGCCAAGGCCTACCAGACGGTTGGCCAAAACGAAAAATCTGTATCTATTTTACAAAAGGCACTTCGGCTATCCCCGAAAGATAAGGATATTTTGTATCTTTTGGCCCTGTCGTTTCAAAATCTTGAACAATATGGTCAGGCATCAAAGATCTATGAAAGGCTCACCTTCCTTCCACCTGTCAAAAACCGTGTCTATTATAACCTTGGTCTGGTTTATGGTCGGCAAGATAAATTAGCGATGGCTCATTATAATTTAGGCATATATTTCAGCAAACTCAGCAGGAAAGAAAAGGCACTTTTCCATTTTAAAAAGGCACAAGAGCTGTCAAAAAGCGAGCCA
>CAZBBQ010000147.1:3007-4717 GCA_964489745.1 uncultured Desulfobacteraceae bacterium | reverse complement strand
CATATCTTCAATTATCTTTCCGACTATTTGATGAGGGCTTAAATTTGTGGTATCAATCATACCTGCATCTCTGGCTGGTTTTAGTGGAGATAGATGCCGATTCATGTCCTGATTATCTCTCTTGATAAGATCTTTCTTTACTTTTTCCCTTGAAATCGATTCTCCTCTTTTTTGCCTTTCCTGAAATCTTCGATCTACCCTTACCTCTAATGATGCATCAATATAGAATTTGTGCCGGGCCTCTGGAAATACAACTGTTCCCATGTCTCTACCCTCTGCCACTAATGGGCCTTGAGAGCCTATCTTTCTCTGGAGGATTGTCATTACTTTCCTTACGTTATCAAGTGTCGATACATCGGATGCTATCAAATCTATAGCAGGCTCCCGAATGGCTTTCGTGACATCCTCATTGTCCAAATAAATTTTTGTTGCATCGCCCTCATGAAGAAATTTTATTTCAAGGCTGTTACATATTCTCGTTATTTCTTTTTTATTGTCCAAACTTACACCAGACCTCAGGACGGCAAGCCCAACAGCCCTATACATAGCACCTGTATCAAGATAGTGATAATGTAACCTTTGAGCCAGAAGGCGACTCACAGTGCTCTTTCCAGACCCTGTTGGTCCATCTATCGTTATTATATCATTCAATTTAAGAGAGAACCTTCTCCAGAGTTTTTATAAATCGTTTATTCTCTTCTGGTAAACCTACATTTATTCTTATATAGTCACTCATTCCAAAACTTTCCATAGACCGAACAATGACACCTTCCTTGAGCATACGCTGGTACGTTTCGTGTGCTCCGAGCGGAGTTTTAATCAAGAAAAAATTTGTCTGAGTAGGTATATATTCCAGACCTATACGATCTAATTGGGAATAAAGGAATACAAGTCCATCCTGTGTGAGGGTGCGTGTTTTTTTCTCAAACTCCTCATCGTCAAGTGCAGCCAAGGCTCCGGCCTGGGCTAAATAATTTACATTAAATGGCTGTCTGACGAGGTTCATGCTATCTACTACGGTCTCAGAGGCAAATCCATACCCAATCCTCAGTCCGGCTAACCCATAGATCTTTGAAAATGTTCGCAGAACGACAAGCAATGGATATGATTCTAATAATTCTAATGAACTTGTGATGTTTGGATCTGTGGAAAATTCAATATAGGCCTCATCTAAAATAACTATCAAATTCGAGGGAAGGGAATGTAAAAACTGGGAGATCACTTTTTTGTCGAGGCCCATTCCTGTTGGATTGTTTGGATTATTTATAATAATAATTTTGGTCTTAGGGGATATTGCTTTACGTATGGCTGATAAATCAATAGAGAAATTGTACAATGGTACCTTTACTATTTTTCCTGCAAAACTTTGAACGATTTTTTCGTACATCAAAAAGGTGGGAAAAGGAAGAATAACCTCTTCGTCAGGTGAAAGGAAAGTATGTACAACCAACTTTATTATTTCGTTCGATCCATTCCCCAAAATAATTTTGTTCATTGGCAACCCAAACTTCTTTGACAGTTTCTGTCTCAAATAATAACAACTGCCATCAGGGTACCGATGGATATTGTTGATGTTTTCTTTGATAGCCTTGATGGCTTTGGGTGAGGGACCCAAGGGATTCTCATTTGAAGCCAGTTTTATAGAGCCGACTATTCCTAACTCTCTCTCAAGTTCCTCTATTGGTTTACCTGGTGGATAAGGAGTCAATT
>CAZBBQ010000147.1:1837-2907 GCA_964489745.1 uncultured Desulfobacteraceae bacterium | reverse complement strand
AAAACGCCAATTACTATTTAAAGAAATCAGGTTTGATTTTTTGATTTTTTCTTCTTCCAGGGCTTAAAGATGGAAATAAATACGGTAATCATTAAAGCTATACATTGAACTCCACCGAAGATAACATTCATTTTTTGGTTGTACAGATACGACTGGTCATTTAAAGATGACATACCCAATTTACCTGAAATCTCCATCATTGTGGTTTCCCATGGCCCGAGGAAAAAAGTTCCAAAAAGAATAGCGGCAACAGTTACAATCCATTTGAATATCAACCACTTGTGCTTAAAAAATCCCCAATTACTAAAGGCTGAATAAAAAAAGCCGGTTACCAGACAACCAAAAGCTCCTGGAATGACAATAACCACCATATCAACATGATGGATACTCTGATTAATTCCGTAAAGCACACCTCCATCTGCCACCCTATTTTTTAAGAAATACAACAATAGCAGTGCGACAGCACCACCTATCCAACAGGAAACAGCAATCAAGTGGAATCCTTTAAGCCATCGCAAACCTCTCGCACCTAATTTTGGCATTTTCACCCCGTAACCATATTAAATAGAGCATATTTTACAAAAAGCTTGCCTGAAGCAATGGAGCACAAAAAAAGCGGTTAATTAAAATGTATTTGTATAAGCTTTTGATATTTCAAGCAGCTTTCTTTTTGCTCATCATGGGCAAATATCTGCCCGTCTGTTTTTTGTATTTTTCGTATTCTTTCCCATGCATAGAATATAAATGCATTTCTTCTTTCAATACCATTCGATGAAATAGAGCCACAGTAGCAAGCACAAGTGCCATAAGAATAATGCTTGGACGTATAAGAAACAAACTGAAATACATGATATAATAGGAAATGAAATAGGGGTTTCGTACATAGGCATACACACCATCTTTTATGAGTGTCGTTTTTTGATCCTCGTGCACTCCAACACGCCATGAGTCTTTAAGCTGCGCGGAAATAGTCCCAACGAGCATGATGCTTATTCCAAACAACACTATACCAGCATACGAAATAAGAGGAGTTCTTAGAAAACATATCGCTCCCATAAAATGATACCACT
>CAZBBQ010000147.1:0-1737 GCA_964489745.1 uncultured Desulfobacteraceae bacterium | reverse complement strand
ATGATACCACTAACCGATCTCTTGTCCGTATAGGTTGGCCTGAACGTTTTTTTACAATAAAATTTCTTGTGAAAAAAGTAATGAGAAAAACGAGGGTTAATGTTAGCAAAAGAGTTTTTTCTATCATTTCATTCTATTTCAACGATCGAATAAGATAAAGGACGGGTATAAGGTGAAATAATTTGAACCTGTCCATATATGAAAACAGCACAAACTTCCGAAATTCGCAACACCCAGCACCGTCAACCTTCATACGGTGGTTATGTGCCGGGCATGGTAGGTATTTGTAAGGGTGCGCTGAACTTACCATTTATGAAAAATTTCAGAAATCCAAAAGCCAACCGAATATTCTGGATAAATAGCAGCGGCCAGTAGGGAGCGTTTCTTATGATCGTATTACAATATGAGTTAAAATTACCAAAGCACCACGAGTATTCAAAAATCCGGCAAAAAAGATTCAGTGATTTTTTTTGGGGAATTGCCAGTTAGAATTTTTTCGCCGATGTTTTTTTCGTTTCAATTGTGGCCTTTTTATCCCTGCGATCGTCCACCTTCAGATCGATGGTCACGCGGCGCGCCCCTTCTTCCACATGGGCGGCGTGTACTTTTTTAACGAGATCGAAAAGGGCATCCAGATCCGGGACTTCAATGACCGTGCTCATGCCTCCGGTCTCGTATGTATAGCCCGATTCCTCAATAACCTTGACACCCTTACGAACGAAACGTCCAACGCTCGTGCCTTCCCCAATCGGGTATACAGACAATTGTGCGATCATGTTCGAATCCTCCAACTCTTCCTCCTTCAATGTTTCACCAGGACCGACTATATGCGTTCCTCCATTGCCGTCACGGTACCTGACACCTGACAAGCAAAACCTTATCATCTCTGAAGATGAAGCCACCTGCGGCTATTCGATGTGCCTTGCTCATATCTTCATTCCCAAACGCAATTAACCGGATGGCCGATAGCGAGTGAAGCGAGCGGTAGGCCAGCCCGCGTTAAATTGCAGGTTATCTTTTAAATTTTATATCATAACTTATGGATAATTGATTAGCGATTTTCTTTAATGCTTTATCGAATGTCCATAAAGGAGTTTCTGTAACAAGTGCTGATCCGAGTAAATGAACATCAACATAACCAATACCTTTATTCATGATTTTGCGGTATTCAATAAATTCCATGATATCGTAATGATCAAGAATATCTGTTGATGGCAGATCATTAAGCAAGCTAAGGATTTCATGTCTGTTTTTGATGCCTCCACAAGCAAGTTCACCTATGATAAAAGGGTGACATGTAACTAATCCTTGTTCAAGTAATCTGACGAGGTTCTTTTCACTTTCCCTCAAGTGTTTTATCCAGACAGATGTGTCAACAAGAATAAAATTAGACATCTAATGATCTCCTGCGCGGAATCGATTTTAAGTCTTTTTCACTCCCTCCTAATTTCGCAAGTCGTTTGCTACTTTCCTTTGCTATGAGCGCTTCAAGTCCGAGTTTTACCAAAGATGTTTTTTCTTTAATTCCGGTCAATCTTGATGCCTTTTCAATAAGGTCATTTTCTATGTTTAAAGTTGTTCTCATTTGTGCCTCCTTTGTATGCTATTTATATGCATATAATGATGCCCTATATTAATGCATTTGTCAAGGGAAAGGAGAAAAGATAATCGCAGCGGATAAGTCGCGAGCGTTTAGCGAGTCGATCTTGATCAGCATGTTAGCCAGTTGCTAAGAAT
>CAZBBQ010000146.1:3523-4729 GCA_964489745.1 uncultured Desulfobacteraceae bacterium | reverse complement strand
TTTAAGGTTGTGCGTTAAGCAATTTCTGCACGAACGTCCCGGTACACAAGATCAAGGTTAATTTTATTCTTTAAGCTCCTTTACTACTTCTGCTATAGCTTTTTCGTTAAGGTATTTTTGTGCATCAACAGAATCAGGTTTGCTAATGCAAGTCCATACCTTCAAAAATACATTATTGAAAGGAACACCATCCTCATCATCCAAGCGGTTTAAAATCTTTAATATATTATTTGCATCAATGGTAAAATTGATCTGAATCCTTAAAAGACCAAGAGATAAGCGAGACACTTCATCTTCTTTTTGTTTGGTTGTCTTTAATGACTTGATATACTCAAGATAAAGGTCAGTTAGGCGCGTTGCGTTATGTATATTTCCTTCGCATAATTTCAGCCAGATACTTAGTTTGATTGTAAAAATGAATAAATCAAAATCATTTTTCTTTTCGTTTTCCTTTTTTAGAAATGTTTTGACAATTTCCTGTATATGCTCGCTGACTATATCGTATTTTCCAGATAGAATTAGTAATATGCTGAGTTGAGGACTAGAAATTTTTCCATTTTGTTCCGGAGTGTAGAACTGCTTTATGTATTTTCCGGGCGTTAATGTTTTAATCAGTGGAAGCATATGCTCTTTGTAGGGTTTTTGGAAATCAAAATCCCTCGTAAGCGTACCTGAACCAATATTGATATATTTCAAATATGCGTATATAGCATGCTCTTTTTTACGTTTCTTTTTCAAAAGCTGACCGTATGACAAATAAACCTGATAATATTCAGGTTCATCATGCATAAGTCGTTCAAATTTTCCCAGGGCTTCATCATAGCGTTTCATTCCCATCAAACAATCGCCATAGGAATGAATCACATCACTATCCTGGTTGTCAGACAAATGCTTTTTAAAAAGCTCAACTGCTTCTTCATACCGCGCCAGTTTATTCAAACAATCTCCCAACAACCAATAGATATTTTCTGATTTTGGATTAAGTTCTATTGCTTTTTTAAATTTATCAATCGCCTCTTCATAATGTTTCTGTTCACGTAAAGAATAGCCCCATGCTAAATATGCATCTTCATATTTTTCATTAATTCCAGTTGCTTTTTTATAATTTTTTTCTGCTTCATCATATCGGCCTAGTTCTCTATAGCAATCTCCCATTGCCCCATATGCTTCAAATGACTTGGAATTAATTTTTATCGCTTTTTTAAA
>CAZBBQ010000146.1:0-3423 GCA_964489745.1 uncultured Desulfobacteraceae bacterium | reverse complement strand
GCTTTTTTAAACTTTTCAATCGCCTCATCAGAACGCCCCATTCTACGTAAGCAAGCTCCCCATACCCAATAAGCCTGCTCTGATTTTGGATTTATATCTATCGCTTTTTTAAATTTTTCAATCGCTTCATCATAACGATCCTGTTCTCGTAAACAATCTCCCCAAAACCCATAGGCATCTTCTGATTCCGGATTAATATTCAAAATTTCTTTACATTTTTTAATTGCCCTTTCTTTTTGATTTTCATCTATATATTTAATAACTTCTTTAATTAATTCCTTCTCTTTCTGTGATACTGATTTCTTTTCCTCATCCGTTATCATTGAATCAACACTTAATTCGATTACCTTGCAGTATTCGGGATTACTCACAATAAAGTCAGCAGCTTGAAGAATATATTTTTTGTAAGGAGATACAATTTCCTCCATCTCAACATGGGGATCTATTCTATTCTTTTCTTCTAAAATATCGTCCGTTGAATAGAGCATTAACAACAGTTCCATAAGCCACCGTGTCTCCTCCCTGTGACCGCTGTCTCTCATCTGATACCAGATACGATAGAGGTATTCGTTAAGGCAGTAGTAATTGGATTTCCCCTTTGAAAACGCAATTCGGACATACCCCGTTTCTTTAAGCTGTTTTAAGTAGTTTCTTATTGTTGCTTGGGGACCTTCGAGATGCTCGGCAATCTCCTTCGGGCTTTGGGCCGGTTCAAATGCCGCTAATGTATTTATTATTTCCTCGAGGTAATCGGGCATATCGTTCAGAATGGATTCAAAGTAGGGTGTTAGCTGATCAAGGATGCTGTCCATAAGTTCTAACATTTCATCGGGGGCCTCAGTCTTGATTATATCAGTTAGAAATACAGCCATCCTTGGATTACCACCTGTGAATGAATAAAGGGTTTTTAACCTTGCATTTTTATTTTTTATTTCTTTTATCAGTTCGGGTCGTTCGCTTTCAGACAATAAGTTTACAATCAAGTTTTTCATACTATCAAAGTCCAGGTCTTCTAATCTCCTTATATGAAAGAAATGATAAAAAGGGTGGCTGTGATCATGGAGGGCATTGAATATCGTAGTTGCCGAGCCTATTATTAATGCAGCATCACTCGTCTGTAGAAATGCTCTTAATTTCTTTTGTTCTATAGGATTTATCTTTTTACCGAGTAGTTGTTGTAGATTCTCTGTTAAAAGAAGAATGAATTTTCCGGTTTTTTGGTGAATCCATGAAATGATTGTAAATAGGCTCTCCGCCCTCTCAGAAAGGGGTAATTTAATAATATGCGTTATTTTTTGCTTCAAGTCATGAGATATGGGTTTTTTTTCTTGCTCTAATTCCAGGAGAATTTCATTTACCGCCCTTTCCAAAAATTTGGGCAGATTCCCGGCCATTCGCAAATCTTCGGGAAATAATACAGGAATCCAAAATTTGCTTAGTTCCCTATCCTCTTTTACTTTATAATAAAGAAGGGTCATCAAATGGGATTTCCCTATGCCGCGAGGCCCAATAATTATCCAATGTTGTTTTGGACCCTCTCCGTCTTCTAAAGCCATCTCTTGCAATATATTATTCAGTACATCCCATCTATCATTGCCAACCAATGATTTTTCTAATTGCTGATAGGACTTTTTCCGTGGATTATAAGCATACATCAGTTAACCCCCACTTTATAGGCCCACCAGTCCATCAAAAGAGGTGAGACAAATCTCAGGTTGCCTTTGTTATCTGTATCCCTCATTATATATCCTTCGTATATGAGTCTGTTTACCACTGATTGGAATTCCTCATAATTGCATCTTTCATGTAGAAACAGATCATAAAGCTCTTTTTCGTGAGTAGGCTCATAACATAATTGCTTTAGCACAATTTCAGAGCATTCTTTTTCACGGGGAGTAAGATAATCTTCTAGCCTGGAATGAAAATGATTCAGGTCATGACTGCCTCCCCGGAGCATCGTTTCATAGATTGCCTTTACTTTATCAGGTTTAATAATCTCCTTTCTTGCCTCTCTTAAGGCCTTGATTAATATCTGCCCATAGTATGGAGAGCCACCCACGATTTTCGATACCATATATTGGATACCATCATCTTCTATTTCCATCCCATATTCTTGCGCCAAAGATTCTAAGAGAACCTTAGCTTCATTTCTATCAATAGGTGGAATTACTAATGGTTCCAAATCATTGATACGTTTGCTAATTCCGATTTCTTCCAATGTCTTTCTCAGGTTAATCGAGCCACAAAAAACAAATTGATATTTACATCCACTATCTTGTTTTTGCCTCAAGGAGCGAAGCCATCCTGTGAGACTATCTGTTATTTTCTTAAAATCCGACAAACCTGGCACTTTATTTTTGAAATTTATCAGCATATCCGGAAATTCGTCAAAGACGATTATCGTTCGTTTATCAAAAGAATTTAGACCGGTTATCATTGGATTAATCTTATCTTTCCATTGAGAAAAATTGTATTCCCTTGTTTTCTCTCGTATTTCAAAATCGATAGCCGGGATTCCAACTTTTATCAAACGCGACGCAAGAACATTCCAAGCATCACCAAGAAATTGGCTTACCTCCTGAATTTTTTTACGAATACGATAAAGATTGAGTAATTCTTTGAATAATTTTAAACAGAATTCATTAACAGTTTCTTCCCCCTCAAGCTCTAAAAAAAGGATATTGAACCTACTATGTTCTGCTTCTCCGCTTGTTTCCTGTCGAATGAATTCCTTTATTACACTCGTTTTCCCGAATCTACGCGGAGCCTCAATAATAATAGAACATCTACTCAATAAATTTCTTAGGTCTTCAATGAGAAACAAACGTGTCCGAAGATAGTTTTTATAGGTGACCGGATTTCCTGTAATATTTTCCATTTTTTTCCTCCTGGCATTTGACATAGTATAATATTGCATTATTAACGTTTTGTCAAGTCTTACGTTATACTTTTTATAACGTTATCGAAATGATAACGTTAAGATATATTAATAATAAGAAAATCAGATTGTCAGCTAAGAATTGGCAGAAAGTGAATAGTGGTTGTCTAGTACTAATCATTACAGCATGCTTTCTATGCTTGTAAAAGGAGAGGCCGTTCTAAATGGACATGCAGGAAGGGGTCAAGTCTACTCTTGAGAGCGCCGATGAAAACCGGCAATAAGTAGGGACTGAAAGTGTCCTATGATGAAGGACGAGCCATCCACATCAGCCCTGAGTCATGCATTGGTAATGGTAACATTATCGGTGAAGCGTTGACAAGGGAAAGTGCAGGCTGAGTATTGAGCCTCGTAAGAGACTTAAATCCACGTGCCGATGTTCTTCATAAAGGGGTCAAATCTACTCTTGTCTCTTGCTAATTTTTATTGTATTACTATGCTATGTCCAGACCATTAAGAATACACTATCCGGATGCTTGGTATCA
>CAZBBQ010000145.1:2139-4759 GCA_964489745.1 uncultured Desulfobacteraceae bacterium | reverse complement strand
GGATTCATAATACCATTTGGGTCTAAAAGCCCCTTAACCTTTTTTATTAGTTCCGCGGTATTTGGGTCCATTCTCTCCATTGCCAATTTTTGTGCTTCTACCTCACTTTTCCAAACTATCCCTCCCAACTCAAAGGTCAGCCTATTTGATTCCTTCAGTGCCTTTCTGGTTTTTTCCGCATCCTCCTCATCAGCTCTGTTAAAGGAATAATTAAACCCGAACATAATGCTGTTACCCATTAAGACTTGGTGTACATAGGAGACTATCATTCCATATTTATGCGCAATCTCTATCCCCTTTCTCCACGCCTCCGGAACCTTATCTGCCGGCAATATTGCACCGGTATATTCAAAGCCCCCGCCCTTTCTAAAGTCTGCTGCTAAAGCAGCCAGAGGTGGCACATCCAGAAATCTTTTCTCTAATGCTGGATGCAAATCTTCCACAAATTTTACCGTGTCTCCTCCTTTAAACGCCCGAAAAAGTTTTTTATACATATCTTTTTTAAGCTCAAGCTCTTCTTTCGCATGTGCGGATACAATGATAACAAAAAAGACATGATTCATCCAATCTGGCTTCTCTTGGTTTATAAGAAAGAAATCCTCCAGTAAATCGAGTTGCATAACCTCACGAATGGCATCTGTTATTGAATCTATATCATCTGTGGAAAAGGCCATTACCTCCCTGTACGGTGGTTTGGGATAGAGCCGCATAGAAAGCTTGGTTACAACACCAGTTGTTCCAAACCATCCAATAAACAGCCCTGATAAATCTGGCAGTGGCCCTCTTGTAAACCAATATGGGCTAACAGAGCACGATCCTGTCTTACATACCTCACCTGTTGGGAGCACTACCTCCATCCCATTTATCATATCTGAGTTAACCCCGTATCGTGGTGAGATATGACCATGCCCCTGAATAAGGGCATTTCCCACGACCGTAACAGTGGGAGGTGACTCTGGGGTAGAGTGTTGAAGAGTAGGATAATTTTTTTCAAGATACATCTTTAGTGCACCCTGCGATACCCCTGCTTCAACTACAGCGTATCTATTTATTTCATTCACCTCGATAATTTTATCCATTCTTTTCATATCCAAGACTATCCCAGCCCTATTAGGTACAGCCAGGGCTGACAGGGTAAAGCCCCCACCGAGCGGGGTAATAGGGATTTTCTCCTTGTTGGCTAAAATGACCAGCTTTTGCACTTCATCAACTGTTTTGGGCATGACAACATAGTCTACCTTTCGCGGGTGTTGCGCGCCTGAGTCTCGAGAATAGATAAAAAGCTCCTCTTGATTATTTGATACCCTCTCCTCCCCCACGATATTCATTAACGAGCTTAATAAATCCATAAAACCTCCTTGATGCCTCACTTTCAAGTGCCTAAAGTGCCCTAAAGTGAGCTAAAGTGCCTAAAATTATCTACCCCAGTATTCGTAAGCATTTTACGAGTTTCGTTACATTCTCGGTCACCGATTCATACTTTTTTTTCGCTTAACAATCCCTAAATTCCTAAATTTATCTTTCTTTTACTGCTCTAATAAGTAACTGTGCCGCATGATTAACTTCAGCCTCAGTAGTAGGCCTCCCAAGGCTCAATCGAATCGCCCCCATCCCTACTTTTTCTTTGATACCCATGGCCTCAAGCACATGAGATAATTTTACAGACTGATCATGACAGGCAGACCCTGTAGAGGCACATAGTTCAGGGATTTCATTAAGAATCTCCTCTCCAATTATTCCCGGAAAAGATAGATATAAGGTATTGGGGAGTCTATGCTCTGGATGACCGTTTAATGCAACCTCCGGAATATCAGCCCGTATCTGATTATACAAACTATCCCTTAGATCTCTTAAACGTGACATATCATCATAGAGATTATCCATGATTAGCTCACATGCCTTACCTAAACCTACATTAAGGAGCACATTTTCTGTGCCAGACCGCAATCCCATCTCCTGGCCACCGCCATGTAGAAAGGGTTCAACCTTCACCCCGTTTCTGATATAAAGTGCGCCCACACCTTTAGGGGCATAGATCTTGTGGCCGGCAATGGTTAAAAAATCAACGCCGAGATCATTTACCTGAGTTTCTATTTTACCAACAGATTGAGCTGCATCCGTATGAAAAAGGATTTCATGTTCTCTGGCAATAGAGCTAATTTCAGTGATATGCTGGATTGTGCCTGTTTCATTATTTGCATGCATCACTGTTATAAGGATAGTATCTTTTCGTAATGCCTTTTTTACCTCATCTGGGTCCAGGGAACCATATGTATCAACAGGAAGGAATGTCACATCACAGCCGCCTTCCATAAGAAAGTGAGCGGTATTAATTATGGCGGGATGCTCAATTTGTGTAGTAATTATGTGGCCACCTTTTTTCCGCAAACTCCATGCCACACTTTTTAAAACCATATTGTTTGACTCGGTTCCACCGCTCGTAAAAATAATCTCATTACTATCACACCCCAACATTCTGGATATTCGGCCTCGAGCTTTCTCCAAGGCCTCCCTTGCACTTCTTCCCATTGGGTGGGCACTGCTTGGATTCCCAAAATCCTTTACAATATAAGGCATCATTGCCTCAGCCACTTCCTGAGCTATGGGCGTTGTCGCATTA
>CAZBBQ010000145.1:0-2039 GCA_964489745.1 uncultured Desulfobacteraceae bacterium | reverse complement strand
AGTGGTTACGTGGTCGATGAGTAAAGGACTTAACTTTAGGCATTTTAGGCACTTTAGATCACTTTAGGCACTTTCATATAAACACAGCCAATATAACCAATCGATACGTTTATAAGGCTATCTTCTCAGTGTTGCCTTTAACCCATGCGGTTTCAATAAAAGGTCAAGAGCATCATTGATAGTAGCAACTACCAGATCAGAGGCCATCATCGCCTCAGCCGATGCCCCCTCCCCTCCTACTATACAGATTCCAATAGCAGATTCTTTGAGCATGAAAACATCATTGCAGCCATTTCCTATGCTAACAGTGTTATTCTTACCTTTTTTTAAAACTACTTTAAGCTTTTGGTCATTTTCTTCGCCTTCTTCTATTTTACATAATGTAACAGGCAGATCTCTTGCCAATCGTTCTGCGTTTTTATTCGTATCAGCAGTAACCAAAAAGATATCCAACTTCTGGCTCAATATGGTTACCTTTTCTTTAACACCTTCTAGAATGTTTCCATCTACGGCAATGGTTCCATTGAGGTCTAAAACTACATTTTTAATAGTGTAATTACCTTTTCCTGGAATAGTTATTTCTATCACTTTATTCCTTATCTTACTAAAATCTTTCCCTTAGGCTTTTTTACTACCTCTCCAATAATAGCAGCCTCATTTATTCCTTCTTTATGGAGTTCTTTTAATAACTGCTCAGCCTTTTGCGGCGACACAGAGAATACCAGGCCTCCGGATGTTTGGGCATCAAAAAGAATCCACCGCTTCCACTCTGGGAAATCTGAGATGACTTCTAACACGACCTCACGGAATTTTCTGTTTCGCTTACTTCCAGGAGGAGCAATTCCCATCTTTGCAAATTCTTCTGTCCTTGAGAACAATGGGATCGAAGCATATTCAATTTCTATACCAAAATTCCTTGTCTCGATCATCTCTGCAAGGTGCCCTACAAGTCCAAATCCGGTTATATCTGTACAGGCATGCACACCCACTGTCAGCGCGACTTCAGAAGATTTCTTATTTAATGTCGTCATGGACCGAATGATTTCTTCTTCTGTCTTACTGTCCAACATCTCTTTTTTAAAACAGTTATTAAGGATCCCTGTTCCAATAGGCTTCGTGAGTATCAACTTATCGCCTGCTTTAACACTTGCATTTGTCAATATTTTTTTAGGATGCACAATTCCAGTGACAGCAAGGCCATATTTTACCTCTGTCATATCAATCAGACTATGTCCACCCAACAGCGGTACTCCGGCCTCTTTTAGTTTATCCATTCCTCCTGCCAAGATATCCCTAAGAATACATAAATCCATGGAGTCCGCAGGAAAGCATATTATATTCATAGCAGTAATCGGCCTTCCTCCCATGGCATAGACATCGCTTAAGGCATTGGTTGCGGCAATCTGCCCAAATATATAGGGATCTCTTACAATAGGAGTAAAATAATCAAGTGTTTGAACCAAGGCCAGCTCTTCAGAGATTTTGTAAACCCCGGCATCGTCGAGTTTTTCTGCTCCTACAATAACATTCGGATCAAATAAGGGTTCTAACCCCTGAAGTGCTTTATTTAGGTCACCCGGACCTATTTTAGCGCCTCAGCCAGCCCCCAGAGCTGCTTTATCAAAAAACAGTCTCTTTTCATTCATAATTGTTGCAACCTCCTTTGCATTTTTTCATTCATTTTCATTGCTATTTCTATTTAGACCGAATTATCTCTTGGTTTTAAATGTCTCAAATTTGTATGCTACCGTGTACAATATGTCAAATAGTAAAATTTAGCTTCATTACTATTCCTATGTTAAATTTCTGGTATGAGAAGGAGATAAAGGTATGATTAAAATTAAGGCTATAGATCTATTATCTCTAATACCCACAAGGCCTCTCGGGGAGCTCCATATAGTAATTTTAGAATCTGATTAGCTTAATTTTCACATTTCAGGGGCAAAATCTTGACATATAAATGGATACCATATAAAGCTGCATAAACAGCATTAAACGCTATAAGTATACATAAGAAAAAAACTGCCGGAAAGAGCGAA
>CAZBBQ010000144.1:0-4762 GCA_964489745.1 uncultured Desulfobacteraceae bacterium | reverse complement strand
TTGTGCGTAATGTAGCTTGCTGAGCCTTATTGAGCGGGGCGAGAGGCGAACGAGGTGGCCCGCCGTAGTAACCAAGCCAATCCAGCGCCAGCTTTAGGCCGGGAACACCAAACTGTGCTGTCACTGCTATGTTAACTGGGATCATTTTTAACTGCAACTGTCGAGCCTCTTCATGCTGCTCAGTTTGGGTATATTGATAGATGCGATAGCATTGCTCCGGGGCGATGTTGGCCAGTGCCATAATTCCACCCACTGCGCCCAGAGACAGGGCTGGGTAGAGAAAACTTGCTGAGCCAGCGAGGACATTGAAACCAGGAGATGCAGCCCTAATGATTTCTCCTAACTTGACTATGTTCCCTGAGCTATCTTTGATGCCAACAATATTGGGATGCTGTGACAACTCCACCACCGTTTCTGCAGAAAGGTCGACGCTTGTGTTAGCGGGCATGTTGTAAAGGAGTAAGGGCAAGGACGAGCGCTCTGCCAGTTCCAGGTAGTGTCGGTGCATCGCGTGGCCATCCATTTTGGATGGATAATAGCTGGGAGTGATAACTATGGCCACGTCTGCTCCAATAGCAGCCGCCTGCTCTGTTAGATCTAATGTTGCCCTTGTTGAATCACAGCCGGTGCCGGCGATGAATAGTTTATCTTTAGGGATAACCTGACGCGCAGTTTTTAGCACCTCGAGTTTCTCTTCATCGTTTAAGTACGTAAATTCCCCGTTGGACCCGAGAACAAGCAAGCCAGCGAGAGATGTGTTGCTCCACTTGGCGATATTTTCAGCCAGCTTATCGTG
Organism: uncultured Desulfobacteraceae bacterium; assembly: GCA_964489745.1. Classification (GTDB taxonomy): domain Bacteria; phylum Desulfobacterota; class DSM-4660; order Desulfatiglandales; family B25-G16; genus B33-G16. The sequence goes on along the minus strand of CAZBBQ010000144.1, from coordinate 3,966 downwards.
TGCAACCGCTCCTTTGGCGTTAAAGGGGGTTGGAATAGGGGAGTAGGCGCCTGATAGCAATAACTTTTTCATCATCGCGTTTCTCCTTTAGTGTTAGTCTTAGTTAATAGTAAAGGTTTGACCCTATTTTTCAATTGACGAGTATATCATTTTCATTTTATTTTATATCAGCAAACAGGAAACATTTCAAATGATAGATATTTCAAAGATCGATTATTCATTGTTGGATAGGCCAGAGATTCTGATGTTTCTTTTTCATCCCAGACCAGAATGGGGTTCTCCTAGGGCCACTTCCTCTACCGAGGATATACTCATACAGGTAGAAAAGGATGTGGTAGTTGGTGCACGGTTTCATCTGGCAGGAAAAGATGCTCCCACTATACTTTTCTTTCACGGAAATGGTGAGATCGTGGCTGATTATGATGACATAGGGCCATTATATATGAGGATGGGGATCAATTTTTTTCCGGTTGACTATCGAGGCTATGGACGCTCTACTGGCACACCAACGATTACTTCCATGATGAAAGACTCTCATATAATATTTAATTATGCACAAAAGTGGCTTCAAGATAGAGGTTTTACAGGCCCCTTTATCGTAATGAGCAGGTCACTGGGCAGCGCCTCCGCTCTCGAGCTTTCAGCACATTATATGGGCCACATAGATGGCCTCATTATTGAAAGTGGTTTTGCCTATGCTCAACCCCTTCTGAGATTATTAGGGATTGAGATGGACGCATTAGGGATACAAGAGGAAGATGGGTTTAATAACATAAACAAGATAACTGCATTTACTAAACCTACATTAATCATCCACGCGGAGAATGATCATATTATTTCCTTTACTGAGGGTCAGGCCCTTTATGATGCATGTCCTGCGACGGATAAAAAGCTGCTTAAGATTCCTGGAGCTAATCACAATGACATCTTTTTGAAGGGCATGAACGAGTACATGGAGGCAGTAAAGAATCTTACCATGAGGTTGTTAGAAAGTTTTCATCGCAATGCTATTTCACGATAGGGAAGACCAATTCGTTTCGCGAGCGATTTAAGATCTTCCTGCACTGTACGCTCAGTCCCGTCTTTTGTTTTCACTCGGGTCATTGCATCCGCAACGATCAAAATTTGTATCTTGCTCGGATCGAACAATTGCACAGCGAGTTTGCAAAGCTCTTCCCTGGTTGCCTGTCGATAGGCATCCTGAATTTTCTCAAGCGTATTGAGGGGTTCACCCCTCATAGAATAACGACTGTATACCTCAACCAGTTGGGCTGGGGTGTCTACATTAAAAACAAAGCTATTTAAGGCATCAAGTCGTTTGAGTTCAAGGTCTTTTTCGGGAACATTTTTTCGAAGGGAGTCCATTATTTTCAATGTTTCCATAATTGCCGTGCTTGTTTTATCACCCTTACAACCAATGTAGCCAATAAGTGTTCCCGCGTTCCATTTATAGGTCTGAAAGAAACCGGCAGAATATACAATTCCCAAGTCGTCTCGCAGACGAGTATACATAAGGGAATCGCTCCCGCCAAAAACATCTGTTAAAAGGCGAGCCTTCCAGAATGCAGGGTGAGTGCGCTTGAAACCTGGCAGCAATAAAACAACTTGGGATTGTACCTGTCCGGGCTTGGGAATGAGGGCAAGAACAGGTGGAGTTTCTTTTGGATCGTTACAATTGCGTTCAGGAGAAGGTCCCTGGGGGAGCGCCTCTAAGAGCTTTTTCAGGCCCGCTTGAGCTTCCGCAAAGGTTATATCGCCTGAAACTGCGGCAACTATGTTGGAGGGGACGAAATAGTTCCTCAAAAAGGTAGTAAGGTCGCCTCTCTTAATATTCGGGATCGTTTTGATGCCGGCCAGTGGATCGCGACCGTAGTGGTGTCCATCGAAATGCCAGATCATACCCTCGCGCATTGCCACGGTATGAGCATTTTCACCCTGCCTGCTAAGCGAAACTATTTCCTTTTCCTTCGCCACATTCAGTACTGTGGAATCAAAGGCTGGTTGAGTAAGAATTTCTTTTAAGAGATCAAGGCTTTTTTCCCAGTCCTCTTTCATAATCGAAAGGTGAATAGTTGATATCTCTTCAGCCACCGATATTGATATACGGATGGCGTTCTCATCGAGCACCTGTGCGAGCTCAGAAGGAGAATAGCGTTGGGTACCGCCCTGAATAATAGTGTTGCTGAGTATATCTGCCAAACCGGTTTTCTCATCAACAATATCAACATCACCGGCCTTAACGAGAATGGTGAGATCAATCAGGGGCAGTTCTTGATCGGCCAAATAGAAGATTGGTGTGTTTTTGATTGTGGCGGTTTGAGCCTTTGGGTATATGATTTTTTTTGGAACCCGATCGAAAGAAAGCGGGTGTTTCCAGTCCACAGGCGTGCGGTAGATCGAATTGTTATGAAACGTGTCGGGTCTAACAATCTTTGTTGCGCCGGTAATCCCAATGGATCGGACTTCAGTGTATCTTTGTGCTGGCTGATCAGGCTTACCACCAGGGATCACATACACGCTTGTCTGATTTTCGAGTCGGATATATTTTCTAGCTGCCGCCCTGACTTCCTCGGCTGTGACCTCTGAGATGCGTTTTAGATAATCGGTAAGATAGTTCCAACCCGCCTGAACTTCCATTGTCGCCAGGGTGCCAGCCAGCTCTTCATTATTTCGCATTCGATCCAAAAATTCGCGTTGGTTGAGTTTTTTAATCCTTTTGAGTTCGCGATCAGTAACTAATTCGTGTTTCATTTTTTCGACTTCGGTAATGAGTGTATTCTCAAGCGCCTGACACGCGTTCACGTAAGCCTGACGCTTCTCATCTTTATTAAGGTTTCCCTTTGCCACCTCATTAGGCTCATTAGGGGAGCCGCCTAAAATAACCATTCCGCCATACCGGTTATCGGGGTTATATGCCCAGGCCTCGACAGCAAGGCCTTTATTTATGATGTTTTGTGTTATGCGGGCGCTGCGGCCGAGACTTAAGGCCATGGTCATAACATCAAGCGCATAGAAGTCCTTGGTTTTCATTCGAGCGCCGTGGAAACCAATTCTGACCAATGGTGTGCGTGCGCCTTTCAAGAACCGAATACTGTTGTGTGGGCCATGCTGTTTAGGCTCTACCGTTACGATTTCAGGGCTCTTTTTTCCCTTTGGATACCGCTCGAAGTAAATCTTTGCCAGCCTTTTAGCTTCTTCCACTCTCACGTCCCCCACGAGTACGCATACGGCATTCGTTGGATTATAGTATTTCTTATGAAATGCTATTGCATCTGTAGTGCTATATTTTTCCATATCCGATTTCCAGCCGATTGTTGGATTTCGGTATGGGTGTGCGGTATAGGCAGTTGCGTTAAGATCAAGCCAGGCAGCGCCTCCTGGGCTATTAATATATCGGAAGGCCCACTCCCGCTGCACTACCTCCTTCTCAACGTAAAACTCACGCCAGGAAGGTTCTAATAGCTGTTCGCTTACTATCGAGAACCACTGCTCGAGCATATCAGATGGCACCGACATTATATACTGGGTCTGGTCTTTAGCGGTAAAGGCATTAACGCCCACAGCACCGTTTTTGCCCAACTGAGAGGAGAAGGCCTGAGGGATGTAGATTTTTTGCACCTCGGCTCGAACCCTATCCATCTCGGTGAGTTTCTCCCGAATCAATGCCTGGTCTGGATTCCGTTTTCCCTGCTCAGCGAGTACTGCCTGATATGCGGCTTCAATACGGCCTTGAAGCTCCATATCCCTTTTTTGATCAAGAGTACCGAAATTTTTGGTGCCCTTAAACATCATGTGCTCAAGCAAATGGGCGATCCCGGTCTTTCCCGTCTCCTCAAGTGCTGAACCTGCACGTATGGCCACGCGGCAGGCAACCTGAGGTGTTGTGGGTCGATCCACGATTAAAAACATCATGCCGTTTTCCAGATGGAACTCCTTGACATCCATTTTGATATATGACGCAGAATT
>CAZBBQ010000143.1:0-4854 GCA_964489745.1 uncultured Desulfobacteraceae bacterium | reverse complement strand
CCCCCTTCAGAACATAGATCAACAAGTCCTGAAGGTTTGCAGTATCCTCTGGCTTTCCGCAAACTCCTTTTACCATACAACCTGTATTTTTGGCTGTTTCTTGACATTGAAAACAAAACATAATCCTCCTCCTTTGTAATGATTAATTAATCTTTTGCCAAATAAGACTCTTGTCTCAATTTTGGGTATATCTTAACTCACAAACATGTCCCTTGCCTTGACTTAAATCAAGGATTTAAATTTTTTTGGAGATAAAATTTGTCTGCTAAAAATACAATATTTTTCTCTTGACAAAAAGTAACCGTAATTTATAATCATTCTAAAATTAGAATTAAAATATTTTTAATATATTTATTGACAAATAAATAATCCAACTTATCTTAAATACAAGGGTTACATATGAAAACTATACTTGAGAGGCTAAGAGAGAAGGGAGTGACATTGACTCCTCAAAGAATGGCTATTGCAGAATTTCTGAACAAAAATATGGACCATCCAACAGTTGATGAGATTCACAAAAACATTCAGAGGAGATATCCAACCATGTCACTTGCAACTGTATATTCTACTCTTGAGCTGTTCAAAGAACTTGGAGAGGTACAGGAACTATCTATACGGAAAAGAGGGAAGGTATGTTTTGATCCGAATCCGGGTCTTCATCACCACCTGCTCTGTCGCAAGTGTGGAAATATATTGGATATTGAATTTGAACATCCTAAAAATTGTCCAATACTTGCAAAGGAAACTATAAAAGGGTGTAAGGTTGAGGAAATCCAGGCATATCTTTATGGAATATGCGCGGAGTGTTTAAAAAAAGAAAGAGGGAAAGAACAATCCAAATAATAGAATAATGTGTAAAGAAAGTAACACACAGGAAGGAGATACATGATGGAAGAGACCATGAAAGAAAAGGTAGAAATAACCTTAGAAAGAATAAGACCATCGCTTCAAGCAGATGGTGGAGATGTAAAATTGATAGAGGTCAGTCCTGATGGAGTAGTAAAGGTAAAATTGACGGGTGCCTGTGGAGGATGTGCCATGAGTCAAATGACGCTAAAGATGGGTATTGAAAGGACGCTACAACAGGAAGTGCCTGAGGTAAAAGAGGTTGTTGGCGTGTAAAAAAAGGGATATATGAAAAGAGAGATTATTACAATTGATGAGGAAAAATGTGACGGCTGTGGAGTCTGTATCCCTGCTTGCGCCGAAGGTGCGTTGCAGATTGTTGATGGCAAGGCACGACTGGTCAAGGAGAGTTACTGCGATGGCCTGGGGGCCTGTCTTAATGAATGCCCTCAAGGGGCAATCACTCTGGAAGAGAGAGAAGCAGAGCCGTTCTCCCTGCCATGCGATTGCCCTTCTACGACAGAGCAAAGCTGGGAGGCACAGGGGGACAAGAAAGCTATAAAGGCGCCTTCTCTCCTTACCCACTGGCCGGTGAAACTAAGATTAGTCACCCCTGGTGCCCCCTATTTTAGAGGTGAAGAATTAGTAGTGGCTGCCGACTGTGGCCCCTTTTCATACGGGAGTTTTCATCAGGATTTTCTGGATGAAAGGGCTGTAGTTATAGGTTGCCCCAAGTTTGATGATCTTGAATTTTATCAGGAAAAATTGACCGAGATCCTGCAGAATTCCGGGATAAAAAAAGTAATCGTAGTCCGAATGGAGGTTCCCTGCTGTTCCGGATGGTTGACTGTTGTTCGAAATGCAGTCTCTGCTTCAGGTAGGGAAATAGCAATAGAGGAAAAGGTGATCGGTATTCAAGGAGAACTCATGGCTTCAGAAGGAGACAAATAGAATGATAACCAAATGTCCGGGCCAGGATACTCGATTCTGGAAGCCGTATGATGTCTACAATGTTGAATGCCCTAAATGTGGCAAGCCTGTAGAGTTTTTTAAGGATGATATCCGCCGCCGCTGCCAAGAGTGTGGCCATATGTTTATCAATCCTAAACTTAACTTAGGGTGTGCCAGATGGTGCCAGTATGCAGATCAATGTGTCGGGGTAATAGGAAAGGAAGAATTTAAAGAAATTATCACCTTAGCCATGAAGGAACATTGTAGCGGTGACAAAGAAAGGATTGACAATGCTCTGAAGATTCTACGGTTTGTCGAAGATATAGTGGAACATGAAGAGGGAAACCCTAAGGTTGTGATAGCAGCAGGTATACTGTATGACATAGGTCTCCATGAGGTGGGAAAAAAACCTGAAAGGGCGAAGAAATCTGATCAAGAAAACAATAACCTACCCACTGTGCGCGGTATCCTGGAGAGGTCGGGATCCAAAACGGAGATTATAGAAGAGGTGTGTCAGATAATAGAAAATCATCACCATCCTGAAAATATCAATACGTTAAATGGTAATATAGTCTATGATGCTGTCAGGCTTTTTAATAAAGGGCTCACATACGATACCGAGGACAAAGAAAATTTGAAAAAGATACTAAATGGAGGCTTTTTTACCGCTACTGGAAAGAGGATAGCAGAAGAGTTATATATATGATCGTAGGAGTACAAAAACGAAACGAAAGAAACAGAAAAAGCATCCTCCACTTAAAGCAAATGCTCACTTGATCAAATAGAAAGATTTTTTCAACACGTAAATTTAAAACTCTAATATTGAAATTTTATACAATTTCAAATCCTACTACCCGTCTGGCGGATAAATTGTAAGATCTTACTCTATGCAGACATTGAGTGGGTCACTACCAGCTGTAATGTTCCGATAAATAAGGAAGTTACGAAACAGGTTCCAATGCTTAAGAAATTAAGCTATAATGATTCAGCGTAAAGGGTTAATACTATAATACATTGAGGTTGATCGGTTGAAAAAGGCACTTGAACAGATGGAGCGGCGTTATCGCGATCTGTACGAAAGAGCACCAAATGCGTATTTTTCTGTTAGCGCCGTTGATGGATCCATTGTAATGTGCAACTCTGCTGCGCTGCGGTTGCTGGGGTATGACCGAAAGACCATGATGAGAATGAAAGTTTTCGAGCTCTATGCCGATACGCCTCATGGCGAACCCAAGTTCAAAGATATTTTGAAGCGTTTCAATGCAGGGGAATCAATACAGGATGTTGAGTTGCAAATGAAACGCAAGGATGGACAGCCCGTTTGGATAAGCCTCTCTGTTGAACCATTGAGAGATCGAGACGGGAACATCACTGAAAGCATGTCAATGGTGATAGACATTTCTGCGCGCAAGCATGCAGAGGAAACCCTTGAGAGACAAAACAGGGAGCTTTCTTCCCTTAATATCATTGCTACTACTATAAACCAATCCTTAGATTTGGAGACTATCTTAACAGATACCCTGAGAACAGTTCTTGATATGATGAACCTGAAGGCAGGATGGATATTTTTACGAGACGGTGAAACTGATACGTTGACCTTGGCCAGCCACATGGGTTTACCTCCTGAATTTATCCATGAAGAAGCGGAACAGCCTCCGGCGGATTGTATTGGTTTCCATGTTATAAAACAAAAAGAGACGCTCATCGCTGAAAACATCCTGGAATGCCCCAGGCTTTCAAAATTGCTACAGGAAGGATCGGTCTGCCATGCCTGCGTGCCCTTACTATCAAAAGATAATGTGGTGGGATTGATGAACGTAGCCAGTGAAAAATTCTGCCATCTTTCGCCCGAGGATCTAAATTTGCTCACGAATATCGGTCAGTTGGTAGGGGTTGCCATTGAGAATGCTAAACTTTTTAAAGACACTCGACAAAAGGCCTTTGAGCTTAAAGAGACCTATGAGAGGCTTAAATCTTCATATGAGGAAATTAGAGCAGAAAAAGAGAAGACAAAGACCCTAAAGAAGGCCCTTGCGGATAAATTTGGACTGGGAAATATTATTGGCAAAAATCCTAAAATGCAAGCCATCTATGATTTAGTAGAAAATATCTCTCAGAGTGATTCAACTATTCTCATACAGGGGGAGAGTGGCACTGGAAAGGAACTCGTTGCCCGGGCTATTCATCTTTTAAGTACTCGCAACGAAAAACCGTTTATCATAGCCAATTGCTCTGCCTACGTCCAAAATTTACTGGAGAGTGAACTCTTTGGTCATGAAAAAGGGGCCTTTACCGGTGCTATTAAAAGAAAGAAGGGTCGATTCGAGCTGGCAGATGGAGGAACAATTTTTTTAGATGAGATTGGCGAGATTCCTTCTACCACGCAGCTCTTATTGCTCAGGGTGTTGCAGGAAAAAAAATTTGAACGGGTAGGAGCAGAAGACACACTCAAAGTGGATGTTCGGGTGATTGCCGCCACCAACCGAAATCTGAACCAAGAGATGTTGGATGGTAAATTTAGAGAAGATCTCTATTATCGACTCAATGTCATCCCTCTAACGATCCCCCCTCTAAGGGAGAGAAAGGATGATGTTCCTCTTCTGGCGAAACATTTTCTTGAAATCTATTCCAATGCCAATAAAAAACATATCAAAGGCTTTTCCGAAGAGGTTATGCAAATTTTTCTGGATTATGATTGGCCAGGCAATGTTCGAGAGCTGCAAAATGTAGTAGAACATGCAGTCATTCTGGCCAAAGAGGGTATAATTAGAGGAGTTGATCTTCCCCATAACCTGCAAGACACGTATCCCCAATTTCAAGTAGACATCTTTTCCCTTAAAGACACCGAGAAAAATTTGATCCTGAAAGTATTAAAGGAGACTGAGGGGAACAAATACCAGGCAGCAAAGAAACTCGGGATCACTCGAAGCACCCTCTATGGAAAATTGAGAAAACATGGGATCATGGAACCATACAATGATTAATGCTTTCTGCATAAAAACGATACATATATCTAAAATCAGACTATGGCGTAACGTGCTGAAATAAAAAAGCAAT
>CAZBBQ010000142.1:0-4860 GCA_964489745.1 uncultured Desulfobacteraceae bacterium | reverse complement strand
TCTCTTTTAGCGGATTCCAATTGCTCCTGAACGAATTCCCATCGTGCTATCAATTCTTTTACCTTTTCTCTGACTTCACTATATTCATTTAAAAATGAGGGACTCTTATTTGTATCTGCAAAAATCGCCGGGTCTGAAAGAATTGTTTCCAGTTCTTTTTGCCTTTTTTCCAAATCAGAAATCCTCTCTTCTAAAACAAGTAGTTTCTCCTGAATGGGTTTAAGGGTTTCCCCGATCAACTGGCGCTTTTCTGCCGCTTCTTTTTTCTGTGCCTTTCGAGATTGTTTATCTCCACTGGATACTCTCTGACTTTTTTTCTTATCAGAGTCTTCAGGTGAAGTTTTGGCAATTCTTTCCAGATGATTATAATATTCATTGAGATTGCCAGGGTATTCTTCAATTTCTTCACCTTGTATATTCCAGATCTTTGTTGCTAATCTATTTACAAATGACTGGTTATGGGAAACAAATATTAATGTGCCTTTGTAATCAGCTAAGGAACCTATTAAAATTTCTGATGATATAAGATCAAGGTGATTTGTCGGTTCATCCATCAACATAAGGTTTCCAGGCTTTACGAGCAATTTCGCAAGCGATATCCTTGCTTTTTCTCCACCTGAAAGGATGCCTATTGACTTGTCTACATCATCGCCTGAAAAAAGAAAAGTGCCGCACAAAGTCCTTACAAACCCTATTGTTTCATCGGGGGCAGCCAGGCTCACTTCTTCGACTATTGTCTTTCTGGGGTCGAGCATATCGTGGTGATGCTGGGCAAAGTAAGCCATGGTTATCTTATGGCCCAGTGTTATTTCTCCACGATCAGGTGTAATCTCTCCTGCTATCATCCTGAGTAACGTTGTTTTACCAGCACCGTTTGGCCCTATAATGGCTATCCTTTCACCCCGTAATACAGTGAGATTGAGGTTAGTATAAACATTTTTTTTATTAAAACCTTTTGAAACTTCTTTGATTGCTACTACCTCTCTACCGCTCCTGGGAATAGCAGGAAAAGAAAAATGGATGCTTTTTTGAGGGTGGTAAGATTCAATGAGTTCCATTTTTTTTATTAATTTAATTTTACTTTGTGCTTGTCTCGCTTTTGAGGCCTTGGACCGGAATCTTTCAATAAACCTCTCGGCCTCTTTTATTTTTTGTTCCTGGTTTTTGGCCTGCCGCAGACGGATTGATTTTTCTTCTTCCCTGGCTTTTAGATAAAAATCATAATTTCCGCTGTAACTTTTCAAACCCTCTGGTTCAAAACTTATGATGCGATTGATCTGCTTGTTTAAAAAATCCTTGTCATGGGACACAAGGATTATAGCGCCTTTATATGTTTGAAGGAATTGATCCAACCAGTGCACAGACGGGATATCAAGATGATTTGTCGGTTCATCCAGCAAGAGGAGATCAGGCGTTTGATAAAGAAGACTCCCCAGGAGTGTTCTCATTCTCCATCCTTCGCTCAGGGAGGAAGCGGAAATGTTAAAATCCTCGGATCGAAAACCTAAACCTGCGAGGATTTTTTCGGCCTCATGCGATGGAAATTGCCTATCCAGATAACTTATCTTCTGGTGGAGCTCTGCAAGCTTCCCTGCCAGTTTTAATTGGCTGTCTTTGTTTGTAATATTTGTCAATGATTCTTCTATCTGCATCATCTCATCTCTCAACCTTACCCTTCCAGGGATGGAATCCAGAATAGATTGGAGTATTTTTCCGGATAATACTGTATGGACATCTTGTGGAAGGTACCCTATCCGTATTCCTTTTCTTTTCTTAATCTCTCCAGTGTCAGGAGAAATTTCGCCGCCTATCAGTCTCAACAATGTTGTTTTACCTGATCCATTTGGGCCTACAAGGCCAATCCTGTTTCCAGGCTCGACCTGAAGTCCTATTTCTCGGAAAAGATGTTTTCCTAAAAAGGTGACAGAAAGGTTAGAGATGATTACAAGACTCATAAGTGATATCCGGTTTTTAGGTTTGTCGAGTTTATTGTGTTTGTTGGGTTAATAGTGAATGACGACTGGCAAATGATACTATATCTATTTACGCCAGTATGCAGGGGCAAGCATAATGATAACGGTGTATATTTCAAGACGTCCGAGAATCATGCAGAAGATCAGAACCCATTTCCCCAGATCAGGAATAGGCAGATAATTGTTTACTGGCCCAACCAGACCAAATCCTGGTCCGACATTGCCTATCGTAGCAGCTACTGAGGCGAATGATGTAGGAATATCCAGCCCTATTAAGGACATAATTATTACAGACGCAATAAAAAGACCAAGATAAAGAATAAAAAATCCCCAAACACTGTTCAACACCTCTGCTGGAACCGGCTTGCCGCCGAGCTTTATGGATCTTACCGCATGGGGATGAATAAGTCTAAAAATCTCTTGGTAGCCGTGCTTCGCAAGCAATATAATCCTCATAATTTTTATTGCTCCACCAGTAGATCCTGCCATTGCCCCAATAAACATGCATAAAAGAATAATAATCTGCGATAGTGCTGGCCATGTTGTGTAATTGGCTGTCACAAAACCAGTTGTTGTGATTATGGATGTAACCTGAAAGGCAGCGCATCTTAATGCATGACTGAGAGAATTATAGATAGTCCCATGAATATTAAAGGTTACCAAACATATCAGAATAGCTAAGATAGAAAGATAAATACGGCACTCTGGATCCTTGCCAAATACTCTAAAATCTCCCTTTAAAAATTTAAAGTGGAGGGAAAAATTTATTCCAGCCAGAATCATAAAAAAGGTAATAACACCATCAAAATAGGCATTGTTATACTGAGCAATACTCCCATTCTGGGTGCTAAATCCTCCGGTTGGCATGGTGCAAAAGGCGTGACAGATAGAATCAAAAAGAGGCATACCACCTATAAATAAAAGGCCTATCTCGAGGAGGGTAATAAATAGATACACTTTCCACAGGATTTTAGCCGTCTCTGAGATGCGAGGTTGTAATTTATCTACAACCGGGCTTGGAACTTCAGCTTTATAAAGCTGCATTCCTCCCACTCCTAAAAAAGGGAGAATGGCAATAGAGAGCACAATAATTCCCATCCCCCCCATCCACTGAATTTGGCTCCTCCAGAATAATATTCCCTGGGGGAGAGATTCGATATTGGCAAGAATAGAAGCCCCAGTAGTAGTAAAACCGGATATGGATTCAAAATAGGCATTTGTGAAAGTGCCGATTGAGGTGGAAAATAAAAAAGGCAAAGAGCCAAAGAAACCGGCAGTTAACCAACCAAAGGTAACGATTGCCATACCCTCTCGTTGATTGAGAGAGACATAATTGATTTTCCCGATTAGAAAAAAAACGGCAATTCCAGTGCCTGATGTGATAATGAAGGAGAAGAGCAGAGAAACAAAGCTTCCATCGGAATAAATGAGGGAGATGGTGAGAGGCGCAAGCATGGAAAGACCGAGGAAAAAATTAAGGATTCCGATCAGTCGAAAGATTTGACGAAAACGCATTAAAAGTATTCCAGTTTAACAGTAAACAATTTTTGAAGCTTTGGCATAGCCCCTTTAAGGGCAAATATTATTAAATGATCATGGGGTTTGATCATATTGTGCCCACGAGGGATGATAACCTCTTCTCCCCTGACAATTGCACCAATAATGGCCTCTTTGGGGAATTTTACCTTGGATAAAGGAATATTGACAATATCAGACGTCTCTAATGCCTCGAATTCTATGGCTTCAGCACCTTCTCCTTTGAGTGGTGCTACGCATATCACCTTCCCTTTCCTAATATACTGGAGGATTGCTCTAATTGCAGAAAGTCGTGAGCTTACAACTGTATCAATTCCGATTGCAGAGATAAGAGGAATGTAACTAAGGTTTCCTATCCTGGTTACCGTCTTTTTTGCACCGAGCGCCTTCCCCAGTAAAGAAATGAGAACATTATTTTCATCATCTCCAGTGATTACAACCATAATATCCACATCAGCTATGTTTTCCTCTAAAAGAAACTCCCGGTCTGTGCCATCGCCATTTAAAACGACCACCTTTTTAAGTTTTTCCGCCAGCTCTAAACATCTCTGGCCATCTTTTTCGATTATTTTAGTATTAATAGTCATTGCATCAAGTGATGTTGCCAAGGCAAGGCCAGCTTCACCGCCACCAACAATGATTATCCGCCCCAATCCTTCCTCTTTAACATTCAGTTGGCGAAAAATGTCTTCGATATTTTCTTTGTGGATAACACAATATATTAAATCATTTGGTTGGATCGTATCCTGCCCGCTTGGTATAATAACTTTCTCTCCCCTTACAATAACACCAACGAGCATTACATGCTCAAAACCGGTAAACGAGGAAAGCTTTTTCCCAACCAATGGAGAGGTGCTTTTAATCGTTATACCAATGAGCTTAATTCTCCCATCGGCAAAATCTATTACTTCGGAGGCCTCTGGTACCTCTATGAGTCTGAGCATAGAGGAAACCATCTCAGACTGGGGATTGATAATCAGGTCAATATTCAGAAAATCCTGATTAAAGATCTCCCTATGTTTCATATAATCTGAATTTTTTACCCGGGCTATTTTAGTGATATAATCGGTTAAATATTGAGCATAAAAGCAGGCAATTAAGTTTGCTTCATCATTATCAGTAGCTGCCACGAGCATATCACTTTCCTTAATACCTGCCTCAATTAATACCGAAGGATTGGTGCCTGAGCCCAAAATGGCCTGGACATCTATAACATTTTGAACCTCTCTGATTTTAACAGGGTCCTTTTCAATTAACACTACATCTTGATTTTCTTCTGATAGTCTCTGGGCAATATGAAAACCTACTTCCCCAGCGCCTATGATAATAATTTTCATTTCTTGTTTCCTTC
>CAZBBQ010000141.1:0-4874 GCA_964489745.1 uncultured Desulfobacteraceae bacterium | reverse complement strand
TCTCCCTCTTTCCCTTCGCCCTGAGTAATTGCGTCAAGCACCTCAAACATGCGCCGCGTGCCTTCTCTACAGGTTGTACATTTGCCACAACTTTCATCCTTTAAAAAATTCATAAAGTATCTGGCAATATCTACCATGCATGTTTTATCATCCATAACAATCATGCCGCCAGATCCCATCATGGAACCGACCTCGGCCAGTTTGTCATAGTCTACAGGCATATCTATCAATGAGGAAGGAATAGCGCCACCTGAAGGCCCTCCAGTCTGTACCGCCTTAAAGGTGCCATTTCCAGCGATACCTCCGCCAATATCATATACAATTTCTCTTATTGTCATTCCCATGGGAACTTCTACAAGACCAGTATTTTTCACCTTCCCTACTAGGGAAAAAATCTTGGTTCCTTTACTGCCTTCAGTCCCTATATTCGTGTACCAGTCAACCCCTTTGTGTATAATAAGGGGCACGTTGGCCCATGTTTCCACATTATTAAGATCAGTCGGCTGATCCCATAGTCCACTTTCAACGGTATGGATATGTTTTGCCCGTGGCTCTCCTGCCTTTCCTTCAAGTGAGGCCATAAGTGCCGTTGATTCGCCGCAGATAAAGGCACCACCGCCTCTGCTTACCTTGATGTCAAAATTAAAGGCCGTACCAAGGATATCTTTTCCCAATAATCCATAATCCCTGAGTTGTGCTATGGCTTTTTCTACGTTTTCAGAGGCAAGGGGATATTCATACCGCACATATACATAGCCCTCATCTGAACCGATTGCATATGCACCGATCATCATTCCCTCTACTATGCTGTGAGGGTTTCCCTCCAATAAGCCTCTATCCATGTATGCACCGGGGTCCCCCTCATCTGCGTTGCAAATCACATAGTGCTTATTTCCAGGGGCATTTCTGCACGTTTCCCACTTTACGCCCGTAGGGAAGCCGCCGCCGCCCCTTCCTCGAAGACCCGATTTTTTAATTATATCAATGACCTGTTCCGGAGAAAATTCCGTCAAAACCTTTGCCAGAGCCGAATAGCCTCCTATTGCAAGGTAATCCTCTATCGAAGTAGGATCAATGTTACTATTATTTCCAAAAATATAGGGAGTCTGTGCCTTATAAAATGGTATGTTGTCCTTATTTGCAATTGTCTCCCCAGTTTGAGGGTCCTTGTAAAGAAGGCGGTTGATAATGCGGTTTCCCAGCACTGTTTCGCTAACTATCTCTGCTATATCCTTCGGCTTAACCTGCTGATATAATATATCCTGGGGATACACAATGAGCAGCGGCTCCCTTTCATCAAAGCCCTGACCACCTGTTACCCTTATGTCTATCTTTTCTGTTAATCCCTGCTTTTTTAATGCTGCCCGCAAGGTATCAATAACCTTCTCAGACCCATACGCCCTGGCGGATGTTCCTGAGGTAATAGCTATACATGGTTTTTCAGGGTCTCTTCCGTCTACAATCTCTTTCCTGATTTTTTCAAGCTCCTGGGGAGTCTTAATGCTTTTCATCTCTATTCCTTAGATGGTTTTCTATATTTTTTAAGTGCAGATCCCACTTTCGCAGGGGTCATTTGCCCGTGATAGTC
Source organism: uncultured Desulfobacteraceae bacterium (assembly GCA_964489745.1). Taxonomy (GTDB): domain Bacteria; phylum Desulfobacterota; class DSM-4660; order Desulfatiglandales; family B25-G16; genus B33-G16. The sequence goes on along the minus strand of CAZBBQ010000141.1, from coordinate 3,286 downwards.
TTTTCCAACAACAACAATAGGACCCATGGCACACGCACCCAGGCAGTTGACGGTTTCGAGAGAAAAAAGACCATCCTCTGTCACTCCGCCAACATCAATGCCAAGCTCCAATCTCAACCTGTCAAGTACCATTGGTGCTCCTCTGACATGGCAGGCCGTCCCCAAACACACACTAACAGGATACTTCCCCCGAGGTGTGAGGCTGAAGGCATTATAAAATGTGGCTATTCTATATACCCTCGTCAAAGGAATGGGAAGGTTTTCTGAAAGGTAGACCAGATCATTTTCAGAAAGATAATTGTCCTCCTCCTGTAGATCCTGCAAGATAGCAATTATAGAAGAATCCTCATACCCGTGCTTTTCTAATATTTTATCAATACCCTTTTGATTCATTTAGTCTCCTTCAGTCATTTCTACCTTTTTCTCTAATTTTTTATATTCCTCAACAACCCTCTTTTGGATTGTATCTATCATTTCTTCACTCAGATGTCTGAACCGACCCTGTATCTTTAAATATTCTTTGACAGGTCTCAATTTTTCTATCTTTCCGGTAAATCTATAGCGCCCATGCTCTACTTCATATAAAGGAAATACGCCTGTCTCGACTGCCAAACGACCGGCCTTTATGGCAAGTTCCGGGGGGAGTCTCCACCCAGTCGGGCACACTGAGAGAATATGAACATATGCCGGACCCTTTAGCCTTGCGGCCTTTTTTACCTTTTCCACAAGATCTATGGGGTAACTTGGGCATGCAGTAGCCACATAGGGAATAGTATGGGCTGCAGCGATTTCAGGCATATTTTTCTTCCAGGTCATCTGACCAGGTATCACCTTTCCTGCCGGAGATGTAGTAGTAGACGCCCCATATGGTGTAGAAGATGAACGCTGAATGCCGGTATTCATATATGCCTCATTATCATAGCATATATAAATAAAATCATGCCCTCTCTCCAGGGCACCAGATAAGGCCTGAACACCAATATCACTGGTTCCTCCATCACCTGCCATGGCAAGAAAGGTTATCTTTTTTTTAGGCACTCTCCCTTTTCTCATCAAAACCTTCATGCCTGCTTCTGCACCTGATGCAACCGCTGCTGCATTTTCAAATGCAACATGTATCCATGGGACTCTCCAGCTCGTATATGGCATAGGAGATGATATAATCTCCATACAACCCGTAGCAGAGGCAACAATCACATTTCTTCCCAGGGCCTTGGCAACAAGTCTTACAGCCAGGGCCTCCGCGCAACCCTGACATGCCCTGTGGCCCGGCGCAAAATATTCCTTTTTGGTAATAAGTTTATATGCATATACATTGGTTGGCTCAACTATTTCCATTACTTACCTCTTACTCCATAATATTCAAAATCTTCTTCGCGAGGATTTTCTTTTACCTTTTCCATGGCCTTATGATAAATATTCTTAAAATCATTAATGGTTACATCTCTTCCAGCCAGGCCACAGATAAAATTGGTTATGTTTGGTTGATTTTCTCCCTTATAAAGAGCAGAGCGTATGTCAATGGCCAGGGGGCCACCCTGGCCCCCATAGGATATTGCCCTGTCAATTACAATCAAGTTCTTCGCCTGGCTCGTAGCCTCTCTAAATTCATCAAAGGGAAATGGCCTCCAGAGTCTATCCATAACGAGTCCAACTGATTCCCCTTCATCTCTCAGGGCATCAACAACCAGTGACACAGTTTCACCAAAACTGCCCTGGGTAACAAATAATGTCTCCGCATCCTCAATTCTATATGTTTCTATTGGCTTGTAATATCTGCCAACAATATCCCCAAGCTCTTTCCATGCAGTTATGATCTCAGTTTTTGATTGTATTAAAGGCTCATCCTGGGCAACCTTTGCCTCTGAAAATACATACGGCATCCCTACGCCCCCCATAGTGACAGGCCTGTCAGGGTGCATGGTATAAACAGGTTTAAAATCGGGCAGATATCTTTCCACCTGTTCTTTCTCCCAGAATTCTACAGGTTCAATCACATGGGTTAATATAAAGCCATCGATATTGACTATAAGCGGGAGCATAACCTTTTGGCTTTCCGCCACCCTGTAAGCAAAAAGAACGTTATCAAACACCTCCTGACCATTATTGGCAAATACCTGTATCCATCCGCAATCCCGTATAGACATAACGTCCGTATGGTCATTCCAGATACTTATCGGTCCTGACATAGACCTATTTGCCAAAATCATCACAATGGGCAGCCTCATGGAGGCAACTATGTGGACAATTTCATTCATCAATGCAAGCCCCTGGGAACTGGTACAGGTGAAGGCCCTTGCTCCCACAGCAGATACACCGGCACTTACACTCATTGCAGAGTGTTCAGACTCTACCGGTATAAATTCTGCGTCTAATTCACCATTATTCACCAGCTCAGATAGGTGTTCGACAATATGTGTCTGGGGCGTAATGGGATAGGCAGCAATACAATCCACATTTGCCATTTTCACTGCCTCCGCAGCAGACAATGAAACCTCCAGTCCGATTCTCTTTCCCATTACTCTTCCTCCTCAACCATTTCTATAGCCTGGGTAGGGCATTCAGTCGCGCAAATTCCACACCCCTTACAGTAATACAGGTTTGCCTCAAAAAAACCCTCCTCTGTCTCATAAATGGCAGCATCCGGGCAAAATATATAACATGTACCACACTTTATACATTTTTTATTGTCTACAACAGGTCGTATGGACCTCCAATCACCGCTCTTGTATTCCTCTGAATTGCCCGGTGTAATAAGAGTAGCCCCTATTTCGAGTTCCTGCCAGGCTAAGTCCTGTCTTGTCTTGGTCACTTTTATACCTCTCTAAATTCAAAACACAAATTGTGTCTCTTTAAAGGCCCTTCTGAAGGCCTTAATATTTTTTTCTGCTATCCTGCCGAATCTATTCTTTAATGGTTCAATCAGGGATTCAGGGTCCACAAAACCCCGAGCCTTTAATAGAGCTCCGAGCATGGTTGTGTTGGTAATGGGCAATCCCAATTCCTCTCTGGCAATCTTCGTGGCATTCACCACAGCGATCTTGCATGTCAATCCCAATTCCTTTCCAATCTCATCGGCCGTATATTTCGTGTTTGTTATAAGAATTCCATCGCCCTTAAGTCCTGCGGTCACATTAACAATTCGGAGTATGGATGGATCAAGCACCAGCACAAGGTCCGGATTATTTATTTCCGATCGTATCTTAATCTGTTTATCATCCACCCTGCAAAACGCTACGACAGGCGCCCCCCTTCTCTCCGGGCCAAAGGAAGGAAATGCCTGCCC
>CAZBBQ010000140.1:2764-4923 GCA_964489745.1 uncultured Desulfobacteraceae bacterium | reverse complement strand
ATGAGCGAGGAAAAAGGCTTTTTACGAGAACATCAATTAAGGAGATAAGAAATCTATACTGCACAAACCTAAACAAGGATAACGATTATGCACAATAAACCATTAGTGGGTATAGTAATGGGGAGTATCTCTGATAGTGATATCATGGATGAGTGTGTAAAGACACTAAAGGAGATGGACATAAATTACGAAATCACCGTATCTTCTGCCCACAGGTCCCCAGATAAAACGAGAGATTATGCTATGAATGCCTCTCATAGGGGAATAGAAGTCCTTATTGCAGGGGCTGGCTGGGCAGCTCACCTCGCTGGAGTGCTCGCTTCCTATACCACATTACCGGTTATTGGGGTACCTATCGACTCCTCACCCCTTAGAGGGATGGATTCCCTCCTTTCAACAGCTCAGATGCCTCCAGGTGTTCCTGTGGCTACGATGGCAATCGGGAAAGGTGGTGCCCGGAATGCCGCTGTATTTGCTGCCCAAATACTTGCGCTCAAGTATTCAAACATTGCCAAAAGGTTAGATCAGCACAAAAAAAATCTAACATCGCAGGTAAAGGAATTAAAAAAAGATTGAGTTCCGTGTTTACAATTACCTCGAATGAATCCTTACAAAAAGGCCTCATTGATGCTGTTAGAATCATCTCAGAAGGGGGTATTGTGGCCTTTCCAACAGAATCATTTTATGGTTTAGGTGTGGATGCCACCAATACTGGTGCTGTTGAAAATCTTTTTCAAATAAAAAAGAGGGACCATAATTCGCCTATCCTTATTTTGATTTCTTCCTTAAGGAATCTTCCTCAATTCGTCGCGCACACTCCATCAAGCGCAAAAAGACTGGGTGAAAAATTCTGGCCGGGTGGACTTACTATGATTTTTCAGTCTTCTCCTATTGTGTCATCAGCGCTGACATCGAGCACAGGAAAGGTGGGGATCAGGATATCCAGCCATCCTTTAGCACATACGCTTTCAAAGACCTTAAATGTTCCAATAACAGCAACGAGTGCCAACATCTCCGGAATGCCCCCTTGTATAAATGCTAATCAAGTTGTAGAATATTTTAACAGTGCAGTGGACCTCATATTAGATGGAGGCGAAACACAAGGAAAATGCCCGTCGACTATTCTCGATGTAACAGCTGATCCCCCTATATTAATTCGGGAAGGGATGGTAAAGGCTGAAGAAATTATTAAAAGCGGCATCTATAAGAAGATAGTTAATCTTTCAAATGGTTAAATGGTTAACTGGTAAAAGCAGAACCCCTTAAGTATTCAACCATCTAACGAACTCTGAATACGTGAAAAATATAAAAATCACAATTATTACCGGCCTTTCAGGGTCAGGAAAAAGCACAGCAATAAATGCCCTTGAAGATGCTGGTTTCTTCTGTATAGATAATCTTCCGGTTATCCTGCTACCCAAATTTTTAGAGTTAAAGGCCGAGACTAATTCAGAAATAACTAAGCTTGCCTTAGTTATGGATCTTAGAGAGAAAGAGTTTCTTCGAAGATATCCAGAAATTTTTAAAAAATTGAGGGATGAAGGATATCTCTTTGAAATACTTTTTCTTGAGGCCTCTACAGAGGTGCTGGTAAGGAGATATAGTCAGACTCGAAGAAAACACCCTCTGAGTGAGAAAAAAAATCTTCTTGAAGGGATTCAGGCTGAAAGAGAGGCATTGAAAGAGCTGAGAGAAATTGCAGATATGATCATTGATACATCAAATTACAACGTTCATGAATTAAAGGAGATCATCTTAAATCATGCCCTAAAGACAACATCCACAAAAAGGATGAAGATTTATCTACTCTCTTTCGGGTACAAATATGGTATACCCCGTGATGCAGATCTTGTTATTGATGTTCGGTTTCTGCCTAACCCTTTCTTCGTTCAAGAATTAAAAAACCTTGACGGAACCTATCCACAGGTTAAAAAATATATGAATAGGTGGAAAGAGACCCATGGTTTTCTAAAGAAATACTTAACCCTTCTTAACTATCTCATCCCTTTGTATGAAAAAGAGGGAAAATCATCATTAACCATCGCTGTAGGGTGCACTGCAGGCACACACAGGTCAGTAAGCATTGCAGATACTATCTTTGGAGAACTTAAGAAAATAACAAATCCCATTACGCTCACGCATAGAGATATTGAATTAGA
>CAZBBQ010000140.1:0-2664 GCA_964489745.1 uncultured Desulfobacteraceae bacterium | reverse complement strand
TGTAAGATTTATGGCTCTCGTACAGTAATAATGTCCGGGTGCGAAATTGGTTACGAGGGTCCTGTTACGATCGAAAACTGCCAGTTAGGTCCTGATGTAAAATTACAAGGAGGATTTTTTTCACAGTCAACATTCTTGGAAAAGGCTACGTTAGGATCTGGCGCACATATCAGGGGCGGATGTCTATTAGAAGAAAAGGCCAATGTCGCCCACACTGTTGGCCTTAAACAAACCATCTTATTTCCCTTTGTTACCCTTGGGAGCCTCATAAATTTCTGTGACTGCCTCATGGCTGGAGGTACTGATAGAAAAAATCATAGTGAGGTTGGAAGTTCATATATTCATTTTAATTACTCCCCGAATCAGGATAAGGCTACCCCCTCTCTTATCGGTGATGTCCCTAAGGGAGTCATGTTAAATCAGAGACCAATCTTCCTCGGCGGGCAAGGGGGATTAGTTGGGCCAGTTAGGATAGGCTACGGAACGGTCATCGCTGCTGGAACCATCTATCGGAAGGATTTCATCAAAGGAGATGGATTGCTTTTTGCTGGGTCTGCTATTAAAAAACAGCAGCCTCTTTATTTTGGGCTTTATCCAGGGATCAAAAGGATCATAATCAATAACATTACCTACATAGCAAATATCATTGCATTGAGGAGATGGTATATTGATGTTCGCTCTCTGTTTTTACTTGCTAATCCGTTAGAGAAAGCCCTTTATAACGGTGCCCTGGAAAAAATCGAAATGGTACTGAGCGAGAGAATAAAACGCCTAAAAGAAGTTGCTGATAAAATGCCCCGATCAATTGAATTATACGCAGAAATAATGAAAGATCATGCCTTACAAAGGCAACAAGATCTCAGAAGAGAAATCTTCGAGCAGTGGTCGAATGTTGAAGCATTTTTAACAGATAGTTATAAAAAGGAAGGAAATGTGGAAAAAAGGGATGCATTTTTCAATTGTATTCAACAAAAGATAGGTGAAAAAGGGAAACATTATATTGAGGTAATTAAGGGATTAGGTAATGATGGGGCTGCCATGGGTGCAGAATGGCTTCAGGGATTAGTTGACGAGATCACTCATCAGATACAAAATATTATTCCCTCTTTGAGACCTTAAACAATCACGTTGCTCACTGAAGACTTATCTCATACTGCTCAAGATGAAAATCATTTTTTGCAATTATTGTAACACGCCGATTAATTCTTTTTTCCAATTCCATAACCGAGTATCTCTCTTCCTCTTTTAAAGCTTTCTCTATCTCAGGATGGACCAAAACATAAGCCTTACCCTCCTCACCTGATACCCATTCTCTTTCCAGATCCCTGAAGATATCATAACAGATTGTAGTGGGCGATTTAAGCCGGCCTCTTCCCTCACAGTATAAACAAGGTTCAGTTAAAAAAAGATTTATATCTTCTTTTGTCCTTTTCCTCGTCATCTCAATCAGCCCTAACTCCGACATCTCAAGGACAGTGGTTCTGGCCCTGTCTTTTTCCAAGGCCTCATTGAGCGTCATAAAGACCCTTTCCCTGTTCGCTTCCCTATCCATATCTATGAAATCAATGACGATGAGGCCCCCAATGTTTCGTAATCTCAGTTGATAGGCAATCTCCTTAACTGCCTCCAGATTTGTTTTTACAATGGTTTCTTCCAGGTTTCTTTTCCCTACATAACTGCCTGTATTAACATCGATAGAGGTAAGGGCCTCTGTTGATTCAATGACAATATATCCACCAGATTTCAACCATACCTTTTTATCTAAGGCTCTGTTTATTTCCATGTCAATACCATGGGCATCAAATATAGGTTCTCTCCCTTCATAGAGTTCAATGGAGTATCGAAGGTTTGGGGCAAAGATCTCTATGAATTCCAATATTGATTGATATTCCTCTTTTGAATCGATCACCAATCTATCAATCTCTCTGGTAAAAAGATCCCGAACAGCCCGTAACGTAATTGTTAATTCCTTGTGAAGAATGCTGGGGGCAGAAGACGTTTCTCTCTTTCTCTGAATAGTTTCCCATAATTTAGTTAAGAACTCCATCTCGATTTTTAACTTTTCTTTCGGCGCCTGCTCGCTTACGGTTCTCACAATAAAACCTGCGCCAGGTGGCCTTAACTTTTGCATAAGCTTTTTTAATCGCATTCTTTCTTTTTCATCTTCTATCCTGCGCGAAATACCAATGTGGTCAACGGTAGGCATATATACAAGGTGACGCCCAGGAAGGCTAATGTGAGAAGTTGCTCGAGCACCTTTTGTGCCCAAAGGCTCCTTAGAAACTTGAACTAAGATATTCTGTCCTTCTTGCAGGAGACCTTCTATATTAATATCGCTTTCCTTTATAAGGCGCACCCTCGAATTGATATCGGTCTCTGAGTCATTCCCCTCATCTTCTTCTTGCAGCATAATCTGCTCCCAATGGTGAAGGTCGTTATAGACATCAGTGACATATAAGAAGGCTGGTTTATCAATACCGATATTTATAAAGGCCGCCTGCATTCCAGGAAGAACCCGTAATACCTTCCCAAGGTAAATATTCCCAACGAGCTCCTGTTCAGCCCCTCTTTTTACATGGAGTTCAACCACCACTCCATTTTCCACCAAGGCAACTCTTGTTTCATGTGGCCTTGCATTTATTACCAATTCATTGGTCATCATCA
>CAZBBQ010000139.1:0-4941 GCA_964489745.1 uncultured Desulfobacteraceae bacterium | reverse complement strand
ATATTTAAATCTGCAACCGGCCTTGGTGCCGGAATAGGATTAACTACCTCTGGAAATTGTGGTGCGTTGGCAGGCACAGTAATGGTCTTGAGTCAGATCTATGGAAGAGAATTAGAAAATATAGAAGATCCGGAAAGAAAAAGATTTGTGGCATATAGGCTCAGCGAGAAATTAGTAAATAACTTTTTGGATGAATATGGGTCAGTTACATGCAGTGAAATACAAAAAAAGCTTATGGGAAAGTCATTTTATATGTATGAAGAGTGGGAAGAATTTTTAGAAGCAGGCGGGCATTCTACAGCATGTACAACAGTAGTTGGTAATGCCACCAGATGGGCTGCTAATCTTATTGCTGAGCTTGAAAATAAAGGCGTAGACAAAGTTGTAGATACATAGAGAGCATGTCGAACCCTTCAATGCATACATATTTCCACTTCAATTTCTTGCTCGTTATACACCTCTAGACATTACCCTTCCTGCATATATCAAATAGCACGTGCTTGTATATTTCTTAAAGAAACAAAGAGCAATTCTTTGGTTACTGCTTCATAATAAACTTCTAAAAATTCTATTGGTTCTGTAAGAACCCTTCTTCACTAATACCTTAACACTGTTTATATTTCTATTTATGATGGTTATTCTATCATATATGTGCATCTCACATGACAAAAGGAGCAATGCATTCTAAATTCAAATCTTAAAAAATAATTTAAATTCATTGGAATATTAGTGTACTATACATATATGTCAGCCTAAGAATCATATGACGTTTCAAATATGCTCTGTATGGGGAGTAGTTGATATTTGAAAAAGCTTATCACAAGAAGAATGGCTGTAAAGAGATTGTTTCAAATCTCCAGCGCTATGACCTTTTCCGCTTTAACTGATTGGCCTCTGCGTGGCACAAAGAAGCTATGGGCTCAAAAACAAGGTACCGGGTTTATTGTGGAAGGCCTTGGACAAACAGAGGGATATTCCATAAAGGAGTTAACCAGAAAGGTCTTTGATACTGCAGGAGGCATCACACGTTTTATCTCACGAGGAGACGTAGTGGTAATTAAGCCGAATGTCTCCTGGGCACGGCGACCTGAACTAGCGGCAACCACTAACCCTCAAGTGCTGGAGGCAGTGATAGAACTATGCTATGATTGTGGCGCCAAAAAAGTGCGGGTCGCTGATCATACGATTCATGACGCACGACGATGCTTTGCTATTACTGGTGTGGGGTCGGTGGCCAAAAAAACTAATGCGGATCTTGTCATGCCACGATCATCTCTGATGAGAAAAATGAAGATTCACGGCCACCGTCTTGACATCTGGCCTGTGTTTGTTCCACTGGTAGAGGCTGACAAGGTGATTAATCTCCCAGTTGCTAAGGATCATGGTCTCAGCACCTTGACCCTTGGCATAAAAAATTGGATAGGGGGTGTGGGTGGCAGACGATATGCCCTTCACCAGGATATACACCAGACCATTGTTGACCTAGCCCAGTTCTTCAAACCCACTGTGACCTTGATAGATGCTACCAGAATCATGGTAACAAACGGTCCCTCTGGAGGAAGCCTCTCTGACGTTGCCGTAAAAAATACTCTTATCTTAAGCGATGACCAGGTTGCCGCGGATGCTGCGGCTGCAAAACTCTTTGGAGTCAACCCGGCGAATCTCGGATTTATTGGGTTGGGAGAAAAGTGGGGCCTCGGTACCGCGAATTTATTAAAACTCAATCGAAAAAAGGTGGTTATTTGACAGCGCGGCATCTGATTTGGATCAGGCGAGCAAGCCAGGTATTTTTCCTCCTGCTCTTCCTTTTTCTCTTGATTGAGAGCCGTCTTCCACAGGATGTATTTGTTGAATATTCGCATGCGTTCTCCAACGCTCAGGACATTAATATCGAATGGCCTGTGAGATTTTTCTTTCAGCTCGATCCCCTTGTGCTTTTCTCATCGCTGCTATCGGGGCATCATCTCATCAAGGGTTTCTGGTGGGCGATAGGGTTGCTTGTGGTGACCCTGTTTTTAGGAAGGGTTTTCTGTGGATTTATTTGCCCCTTAGGCACGATTCATCATGTGGTAAGCTGGGTTAAGCCGACACTCAAGGGAGCGCGAATGGTCAGGGCCAATCAGAAATCTCCCGGCCAGAGAGTCAAGTATTTCTTTCTTATCACCATTATTACAGGAACACTCATAGGTATCAATTTCACAGGGTTGATGGATCCCATCTCTATACTCTTTCGCTCAATTGCCTTGGCCATCATTCCAGGTCTCGGGACAGGAGCGAAAGAGGTGTTTGAATTAATGGCTGGCAGCGATGTAAAAATCTTAAATCTCATTGGGTATGGAGAGGTTTTGCTCTCACCTGTGTTCGGATACACCTACAAGGTCTTTAAAACTGCATGGTTTATTGGATTGCTTTTTTTGGCAATCCTTTTTCTTAATAGAATTCGCCCGCGTTTTTGGTGTCGTTTTTTGTGCCCGTTGGGTGCGCTGTTAGGGATATTCTCCAGGTTCACCCTCCTTACCCTTGTCAAAGACGAAGAAAAATGCACGGGTTGTAATGCATGCACAAAAAGCTGTCAGGGCGCTGCCGAACCTGAGCCCGGAAAGGATTGGCAGAGTGCCGAGTGTTTGATGTGTTTTAATTGCTTTGACTCCTGCCCTGAAGATGCCCTGTCTTTCAGGTTCAGGTGGTCCTCACCGCAATCAAATAAAAAACCTGACATGGGCAGGCGCGCAGTCCTTGCAGGAATACTTGCCGGTGTTTCTTTACCACTCTTAGGAAGACTTGATGGTCAGGCACATAACGTATCAAATCCCCGGTTGATTAGGCCGCCAGGATCCCTGGCTGAAAAAGATTTTCTTACCCTCTGCCAGAGATGTGGACTTTGCATGAAGGTGTGTCCCACAAATGTGATCAATCCCACACTCACAGAGGCTGGAATGGCCGGATTATGGACGCCACATCTTATTATGACCCAAGGCTACTGTGAGTACACCTGTACATTATGTGGTGATGTGTGCCCCACTGGGGCAATAGCCGAATTTTCAGCAAAGGAAAAGACCGAACGCCCTATAAAGATAGGCTCCGCCTATATAGAGAGAGGCAGATGTCTTCCCTGGTCTGGTAACGGGCCTTGCATTGTCTGTGAAGAGCACTGCCCTACTTCACCCAAGGCTATTTATTTTCGGAAAGGCATTGTGGCAGGACCTGATGGCAAGGAAAGTTCTGTGCAGCTGCCCTATATGGATCTCAAAACCTGCGTAGGCTGCGGCATATGCGAGTATAAATGTCCGGTGAAGGGATTACCAGCTATACGAGTGATATCTGCAGGGGAATCTCGATCCATGGAAAACCAGATACTGTTGTAGATGTCATTTCTCTTTATCACTGAATTTTTCAACATTTCTATTTTAGATAGCGTAGACACTCTGCATCAACGAAATGCTCTTGCCTGCAATTTAATCAATATAAAGTGAAACCTCTATCCTTATGCTTATAGCCAAATTTTTCACATTTTTAGTTAAAGTAATACATTTAATTATTATTTTAAATATTTAATATATCAGATATTAAATAGTAAATAATAAGACATGAGAAAGAGAAACGTTTTATTATAAAAAGAGAAGTGTCTTTTTGTTTCAATAATAAACAATTTATGTTTTCTTTTATGGAGAATTTTGTTCTTTTTCCTTTTATTAGCAATGATTTTATTATACAAAACATCGGCATTCATTAAATGCCGATGTTTTTTTATAACAGAGTTATTTTGATTCAGGCCTGTTGTGTATGGATAAGATAAAAAAATATACCTATCACTATGGTTATGTAATCGCTGCTGCCTGTTTTGGCATCCAGGCGATAGGTGTCGGTACGTATGTATCCTATGGGGTATTTTTTAACTCGTTAGCATCGGAATTCGGATGGTCACGGGCGGCTATCTCTGGCGCCTCTTCGATAGCTTTTTTTCTTATGGGTCTGTTCGGCATCTTTGTGGGCAGGCTCAATGATAAAATAGGACCGAGGAATGTAATGGCTATCACCGGCTTCTTATTCGGGCTGGGCCATTTGCTCATGTCCGGGCTTGGTGCTGTCTGGCAGCTTTATCTGTTTTACGGCATCATTATCGGCATCGGCTTAAGTTCCATTGATGTGATCGCCTTAAGCACGACAGCGCGATGGTTTGTCAAGAAAAGGGGAATTATGACCGGCATCGTTAAAGTTGGTACTGGCGCCGGCCAATTTATCATTCCCCTTGTAGCAAGTATGCTTATCACGAGCTACGGCTGGCGGACTTCATACATCATTATTGGAGTGGGGGTGCTTATATCGCTTTTTGCAATCGCTCAATTGCTCAGACGTGACCCGAGCCAGATTTCTCCATTGCCGGATTATGAAAATAATGTGTCAGGGAGTAAACCAGGTTTAGCTGCTGAAGGTCTTTCCCTTGGCGAGGCAGCCCACACAAGGCAATTCTGGACAATCTGCACAGTTAATTTCTCAATCGTCTTTTGCTTCATGAGTATCATACTGCACATTGTCCCCCATGCCCAAGATTTAAAAATTTCCGCAACCAGAGCTGCAACTATCCTCTCTACTATTGGCGGCGTGAGCATGGCAGGCCGGTTTATCACCGGAATTGCCATTGACCGAATCGGTAGCAAAAGGGCAATGATTTTATGCTTTATCCTGCTCATCGCCGGACTTTTGTGGCTACAAATGGCCAAAGAGCTGTGGATGCTCTATGTTTTTGCCGTGATTTACGGCATTGCCCATGGCGGATATTTCACTACTATGTCACCCATCGTTGCCGAATTTTTCGGATTAAACGCTCATGGTGTCCTCTTTGGCATCGTTGCCTTCAGTGGCACTATTGGCGGTGCTATTGGCCCGATTCTGGCTGGATACATTTTTGACGTCACCGCTGGATATGGTTTGGCATTCTGG
>CAZBBQ010000138.1:0-4985 GCA_964489745.1 uncultured Desulfobacteraceae bacterium | reverse complement strand
AGGGGTGTGGCATATGTGCATTTGTGTGTCCAAAGGGGGCAATTACAATGGTTTTAGAAGAGAATTCATGATTAAATTCAGAGAGTCCAATACATTTGGAAATTAAAAGCACAACCGTAGGAGGTATTTTTTATGGATGTTAATGTATCTAAGCTAACGAAAGATCTTGCTAAAATTGTGGGCAAAGACCACGTGCATACAGATAAACCAACATCTGTAGTATACGCAAAGGATGTTATGCCCTGGGATTTGGAGGAAAAAAATATTCCATACGCTGTGGTCAGGCCATCGAACAGCCAAGAAGTTTCAAAAATATTGAAATATGCAAATGAAAAATTGATACCAGTACACATCCATGGCTCTGGCACGTCCCTTGTGGGATTAGCGAGGCCAAAGACAAAGGGCATTGTATTAGATACAGCAAGAATGAAAAAAATAACAGTATATCCGGAAAGAGGCTACTTTGAGGCAGAGCCAGGACTGCATGTAGCACAGGTTAGAAAGGAGTTGGCAAAGTACAATGCAATGCTCCCTGTCTTTCCGGGGAGTGAATTAGTGGCTACACTTGGAGGAACTGTAGCGGTAAATACAAGTGCACATGCTGTTGACGCGGCTTTAGGTAAGCCCGGTGATTTTGTGCTGGGATTTGAGGTAGTCCTGCCAACAGGAGAGGTAATACAAACAGGAACTGAGTCAACAAGAAGACCGGCAGGAATTGATCCAACCAAATTTTTTATAGGATCAGAGGGTCTCTTAGGGGTACTAACCTTACTCAGAATGAGATTGATACCACTGCCTTATTTTGAACACATAGTGGCCTACTATAACAAAACAGAGGATATACTGGATACCGTAATGGAGATGTACAAGAAGGGCATTCATCCCCCATTGTTTTATGAGTTTCTTGACGAGCGGGCCTCTAAGATTGGTTTCGAGGCGGTAGGCCTTAAGGAACCTATCGGTGCTGTGGCGATGATGAGGGTGCATTCCTGGAGCAAAGTAGGCAGTGAGGACAAGGCACAAAAATTCCTTGAATTTTTGAAGGTAGGGAATCCTATAGAGGCAAAGATTGTCAAGGACACAGAGGAATGGAACATGGTATGGAGCAGTAGGGCTGAGGCCGGAAATTACATGTATCGCCTGGGGATGACCTTTGGAAGCGAGATTTCTCCCAGAGTAGATAAACTTAAAGATGCCTTTCAAGAGGCAAAATCTATTGTAGCGAACTTAGAAAGTTATAAGAATCCTGAATTCATTTCTTTTGGGCATATTGGTGCCCCTACCATCCATGCATATGCCTTTATTCCGACCAAGGATATCACAAATGAGGTAAAAAAGGCCCTCACATTAGAGATGAGAGAGAAGACCGAAGATTTAAATATAAAGTATGGAGGATGCGGCGGAGAGTGGGGACTCACTGCACAAAGGGTGTCTTTTCTAAAGAAAAAATATGAAAAAGAAGTCTACGAGGTTTTAGTGAAAATGAAAAAGGCCTTGGATCCGAACGACATACTTAACAGGGGGAATTTACAGGGATGGATATAAAGGAGATCCAGGCAGCAAGGAAAACCCTGCTTCAGGAGATTGGAAAATGCAGGGCGTGTAGATTCTGTATCGATGTATGCCCGACATATCAGGCCACAGAGTGGGTTGAGAACATGTCGCCTTATGGGAGACTCCAAATACTAAAGTACCTCATTAATGGCACGTTAGATGAAGATGATCCATTAATCTATTCTATCTATTCTTGTTTACAATGTGGTCGCTGCGATCGTTTATGTAAAGCTAAAGGGCAAAATTTAGATGTTTCACATTTAATACGATTGGGGAAATATCTTCTGTCCCAAGGGCTTGTGAAAGGGAGTGAAAATGAGAAGGTCTAAGAGGTTTGTCTCTGAGGTATTGTCTACCCTTAGGGATAATATTCAAAGAACAGGAGACCCACTTGGCATAAAGAGCGTATACTGGACAGGGTGGGCTAAGGGCCTGAATCTTCAAAGAGGGGGAGAAACCATACTGCTCACTGCACGAATGTATCAAATGTTACCGTATATTATGCAGATTACAGGCCTTGTGGCATCAGCCAAGCCTTTTCTTTCCAGGCGTGGTTTTGGAGAAATTGTCAATATGGGAAACCGCATTATGGGGGATAAAATAATACGGTTTAAGGCATTAGGTTCTCGGGAGTTGAAATTAAAAAGCAATAATGTGCTTAAGGGAATAGTTAATGCATTGGATGTAATAGATCAAAGGCCTGCATACCTATATGAGGATGAGCCATATAGTGGTGTCCTTTTGTATGACCTGGGCCTGGACGAATATATTGAAGATCATATAAAGAAGGTATATAGCCTGCTCAAAAGCCATAATGTGAAAAAAGTGATAGGTGTCGATCCACACACAGTTTTTATGCTGAAGGAGATTTATCCGAAATATATCGACAATTACGATATCGAGGTAAAACACTATTTAGAGATTCTTTCGGAGAATAATGAGGCGCTCAGAAAAAATTGCAAAAAAGATATTGAGAAAGAGTTTGTAATCCATGATTCTTGCTACATGACACGGGAGCTAGGAATAATTGAGCAAGTAAGAAGGGTTTCATCAAGCTTGGGTATTACTATTATAGAGCCTGAGAATACAAAATTAGATACCGCATGTTGTGGAGGTCCTGTTGAGTATGCCTTTCGTGACTTGACTGAGAAGGTGTCAGAAACCCGAATACAAGAACTATCCTCCATCTCCAAAAACATAATTGTCGAATGTCCCATATGCCTCATTAACCTGAGAAAATATGAGAAGGAGATGGGCATTAAGGTGTGGGACATGGGAGAACTTTTGTTTGAAGCAATGTAGTGCGGGCCTTTAAGGGAGAATTGGTTTCTTATCTTGAATCAAAGTCTCCTGAGAGAATGTTTCAAAAAGAGACACATGATATGTAGATCATTGTTTTGAAAAAAAGCAGGTCTTTCTTTATTATGAATAGTCACAACAAAAGCATTTCACATCGTAGGAGCATAAAACAGAGTTTTGACGCAGGGGCGGATCACTATGATCGGCAAAGACGCATGGTGATTCCCTGTTTTAATGACTTCTATCAGACAGCAATTGATCTTATTCCATTTAGCAGCTCTGATTCCTTTTCATTCCTGGATCTTGGATCAGGAACAGGTTTGCTTACAGCCTCGATTATCAGTGTTTTTCCACATGCAACTGCTACATGTATGGATCTTTCTGAAAAGATGCTCGAGAAGGCACAAGAGCGTTTTTCATTGGATAAGAGGGTAAACTTTTTGATATGGGATTATTCTCAATCCACCCTTCCCGAGGAATATAACCTTATTGTATCTGCTATGTCCATACATCATCTTTCGGGCGATGAAAAGAAATCGCTTTATCAAAGAGTATTTGATGCCTTGAAATGTGAAGGAATTTTTATCAATGCCGACCTCGTTAAAGGAGAGACTGATACAACCGAGCAGAGATACCATGATATGTGGATGAATTGGATACAAGAGGCCGGTCTTAGTAAGAATGAATTATCAAAAATTATTGATAGAATGCAATACGATAAACCTTCCTCTCTTATTATCCAATTACAATGGCTAAAGGAAACAGGCTTTAGTGATGTAGATTGCTATTATAAATATTACAACTTTGCCGTGTATTCAGGAAGAAAATACATGTAATTAAATGTGCAACTCTCTCAAGCAGAAAAATCAATATACCCATGCCCTTTCATAATTATTGAGCAGATACTACATATGGGATAATACAAGGCTAATATACTGGGCTATCTTTATAAAACGGATAATATTGGAACGGAGAATAGTCATGGACCTGATAAATAAACTTGTGAAAAATGTGCTTAAAATTCGGTATGAGGATTTACCAGTATTGGCTATAGAAGCTGCTAAAAGGTCTGTACTCGATACACTTGGATGCCTTATCCTCGGCAGCTCTACTTCGGAAGCCAAAGGGATAGTACGCTTTGTCCTGGATTATGGCGGCAAAAAAGAATCTACAATTATGATCTACGGCGGAAAGGTTCCGGCCTTTCATGCAGTCATGGCAAATTGCACAATGGCAAGGGCTATGGATTTTGATGATGTCTTCGAGGGCGGAGAAGGCAAGGGGGTAGGAGGTCATATTGGCGCTACATTTGCGCCTGTGACATTTGCATTTTCTGAATATGCAGAGAGAAAAGTGAGCGGTAAAGATTTTATACTGGCAAATGTTTTGGGTTCAGATATTGCCTGTCGGCTGCGCATGTCTGCCACCAAATACCATGGGTGGCAGGGTGAAACATATGCCCCCTTTGGTGTAGTTGCTACAGGGGGAAAGCTGCTTGGTTTGGATGAAGCGATGATGACAAATGCGATGGGTATAGCCTATACTCAGTGTTCGGGTAGCGCCCAGGGTTATGAAGAAGGAGTTTCCACTGTTCCGGTACAACAAGGATTTGGAGCAAGGGCAGGAGTTCTGGCAGTAGTATTAGCCCAAAGGGGATTTACCGGGTCAAAAAATGTTCTCCAGGGCACATACGGATTTTACCCCGTTTATGATAGAAATGAATATGATGCCGACATGGTGATTCGTGAGCTGGGAAAGCGATTCGAGTCAACATACGTCAGCATAAAGCCTTACCCCAGCGGCAAGGGCACCCACATCCCAATTGATGCTACAATGAAGATAATGAAGGAAAATCAGATAAGCCCTGGGGACATTGAAGAAATTATCGTTAATACCAGCGCCTTTGTCTATAATGCATGCGGTAAAGGGGAAAATAAATATCATCCACAAAATGTTAGAGATGCTCATTTCAGCGTTCCTTATGCAGTAGCTAATGCCGCCATAAGGGGAGGTTTAGAACTGACGGATCTCACTGAAGAAGCAATCAAAAATAAGGATGTTTTAAATCTTGCCCAGCGCGTAAAGGTAATAATCGATCCGGATTTAGATAAAATTGCCACAATCCCGCCAAA